>VBME01000111.1 GCA_005878995.1 Methanobacteriota archaeon
GGCTTTGCCCTCCACAACTCGACAGAGGGGATGGGGATCTCGGGTCCAATGGCGGCGTCCAAGACGGGCGTGAGGCAGCCCCTCCTCCTGGGATTCGTCGCGGGCTCCCCGACAATCCTCGGGAGCATGATCGGATCTCAGGCGTACTCCCCCGCGCTCGGGACCTTGTTCTTCGCGGTCGCCGCGGGAGCCCTGCTCTACGTCATCATCGAACTCGTCAGAGTGACGTCCGCGCCCGAATCGAGTAAGACCACCTTCGTCGGAATCGTCGTCGGAGTCCTTCTCATGTTCGCGACAGGCTTATTGGTTCGGTGACTCGGGATCGACAACCAACATCGGTGTGCGAGAACACAATCAGAGATCTTCGTTCATTGAGCCGCTGCGATACCCGCGAAGATCGATCGTCACGTAGACGAAACCGGCATTGCGAACCGCTTCCACGACCTTCTCGGCAGTGGCGGCCTCGGTAATTCGAGGGAGATCCTCTCGCGGCACTTCGATGCGCGCGATGCCTTCGTGCGCGCGGACTCGGACGATCCGGAAGCCGAGAGCACGAATCGCCTCTTCCGCCAGTTCGACGCGCTGCAACTTGTCCATGGTGATCGTCTCCCCGTACGCGATTCGTGAAGACAGGCACGCATTGCTTGGCTTGTCGTGGAAACTCAAGCCGAGATCCCGAGCGAGGGATCGCACATCCGACTTCGTGAATCCGAACTCGACGAGGGGATGCCAGAAGCCCGCTTCATTCATCGCTTGGATCCCCGGTCGGTGGTCCCCTAGGTCCGACACATTCACGCCGTCCGCGATCACCACGAAGCCGCGTTGCGATGCGATCGGTTTCAACGCCGCGCCGAGTTCCGTGCGACAAAAGTAGCACCGATTCGTCGGGTTGGCGACGTATCGATCGTTCGCGAGCTCCGAGACCCGGACGGTTTCTACTCGGATGCCGATTTCCGCGGCTTGCTCCAACGCCTCCTGAAATTCGCGTCGGGCAAGCGATTCCGCGTCCGCGATCACGGCGAGCGCGTCGTCGCCGAGGGCGTCGTGGGCGATCCGTGCGACGAGGCCGCTGTCCACCCCTCCGGAATAGGCGACGAGGATTCGTCCGCGCTCCCGCATGGAGTTGACCATCTGATCGTAGCTTCGCGCGAGGTCCATCGCCCGGGTTTCAACCGCCATCGATCGCGTCGAATGCACGGGCGCGGATAAAACCATCGAGCACGACAAACCGTATGGCCTGCGCCGACATCCCCGCGGACGTGCGGCCGTCGTTTCTCGAATGCACGGCGTGTTCGAAGAAGCACGAGGTCCGCCTGATGAACACGTGCGACTGTGGCGCACCGCTTTTCGCCCGCTACGACTGGAAGGACTTGGCCGTCCAGGATCTCGCGTCGCGACGGGACTTGTGGCGGTACGCTCCGCTTCTCCCGCTCGAGGAAACCACGATTCGATCGCGGGGGGAAGGCGGGACGCCGCTGTATAAACTTGAATCGATCGGCACCGGCGGCCGCGTCGCGCGGCTCCGCGTCGCGGGCTTGTACGTAAAGGATGAGGGACTGAACCCGACCCGGACGTTCAAGGCTCGTGGCATGGCCGTCGCCGTCCCGATGGCAAGCTCCTTGGGGGCCACGACGCTCGCCGTGCCGACCGCCGGGAACGCGGGCGCCGCCCTCGCGGCATATGCGGCAACCTATGGAGTCCGGGCAATCGTCATCATGGCCCGCGACGGACCCGCGGAGCAAGCGCGCGAGGCGATGGCGTACGGCGCTCAGCTCCTCCAAATCGACGAGGACATCACGGACGCCGGACGGATCGTGAACGAACTCGCCACGGAGACGGAGACCTTCAGCGTCGCGACCCTCCGGGAACCCTACCGGGTGGAGGGGAAGAAGACGATGCTCCTCGAAATCTGGGAGGCCCTCGGCGGCATGCCGGATTGGATCCTCTTCCCCACCGGTGGCGGAACCGGAGTCGCGGGCATGTGGAAGGCGCTCCAAGAACTCCGCGAACTCGGATGGTACGAGGGGCCATGGCCCCGTTTCGGCGTCGTGCAAGCGGAAGGATGCGCGCCGCTTGTGAAAGCTTGGAAGGACGGGCGCGAGACGGCGGAACTCTGGCCGAATCCGCGGACGGACGCCGCCGGTCTCCGAGTCCCCGGGACGCTGGCGGACCGGATCGTCCTTCGCGCGCTCCGTGAGACGCGTGGCGCGGCGGTCGCGGTCACCGAGGCGGCGATGAAAGTCGCCTCCCAAAATCTCGCGGTCCTCGAAGGAATCAGTGCGTGCTTGGAAGGCGCGGCGACGTTAGCGGGGCTCCGCCGGCTTTACGACGAAGGGACAATCACGCGGGATGACCGCGTCGTGCTCCTGAACACAGGCGCGGCGGATAGCGCGACGGTCCCGCGGCCCTCGGTGCCGACAATCCGCACCGCGGCGGACGCGCGCTCGTACCTCGGGCTCACGCCGCGAGCTCCTTGACTTCTTCGAGGACGCGCTGGTGGTCCGGGGGAACTTTCGGGTCTTCCGTGACCCATCGATATCGGACAATCCCATCGCGATCGAGGACGAAGACGGCTCGCTTCGATACGCCCTGGAGGCCGAAGTCGCCGAACTTGTCGTACTGCACTCCGTACGTCTTCGTCACCGTCTTGTTCCAGTCGCTCAGCAAGGGGTAGTTGATCCCGTTTTGTTGCTTGAACACCCGATGGCTGTGGTGGCTGTCCGTGCTAATCCCGAAGACGGTCGCGCCCATCTGCTGGAGGATTCCCAGGGAGTCGCGCAACGCGCACAGCTGACCTTGACACACGTTCGTGAAGTCCCAGACGTAGAACGAGAGGACGACCGGTCCCCGGCCGAGCGCCTTCGAGAGCGTGACCGGCTTCCCTTCGTCACTCAGCATCGTGAAATCAGGCGCCTTCTGGCCCACTTCCACCATCGGGCCACCTCGGGCCGCCGTGCCAGCGGCGTCGGGGCCATAACCCTTTCGCTTTCGACGCTCACCGAACCCGGGCGGACACGGGAACGTAATGTATATCTAACGGGTGCGGCCAATCAGGGCTCCACCTAGTCAACGAGAACGCTCAACCGGACTACGCGCGCACCGAGGGGGAAAGAGCAGGGGGAACGATGGCGAAGTACGTGCTCGCCGCCGATTACACACTGATGACGGATTACCGGAACGTGCCGTTGGCGACGTTCTTCAGTTGCATCCCGACGGACTACTGGCAATCCCGCCTCGTGTTCCGGATCCTCGCGGATCCTCCCAAACTGGACGCCAACGGCTTGCCGATCCGGGTCCCGTACGGCCTTCGGAAGATCGAGGCCTCACTCGCGCGGACCTACGGCCGGGACCAGGTCGTGATCGCCGACCCCCGGACCGTGGCACAGCACATCGACGACGAGACGGAGGTCGTTGGACTTCATTCAATGGACCCGCTCGGCCTCGGGCCGGTCAGCATGTCGTTCACGATGGGCGGCGTCCTCACTCCTTACACGAAGGCGATGTTCCTCGACCTCGTCCAGCGCGTCCAGCGGCCGAACCGGAAGTACAAAATCGTCTTGGGCGGGCCCGGTGCGTGGCACTTCGACTACCGCCAAGAGATGCAGGAGAGCCTCGGCATCGACCACATCGTGCACGGGGAGGTCGACCATCTTGTCCCGGAGATCTTCGATCGAATCGTGAACGACCACGCTCCGCCGGTCATGCGCTTCACGAACGCGACCGCGCCAACGGTCGACAAGATCCCGAAAATCCTCGGGCCGACGATGCATGCGATGAACGAGGTCATGCGGGGGTGTGGTCGGGGTTGCGAGTTCTGCGAGGTCACCCTCCGGCGTCCGCGGTACTTCCCCTTCGACTACATCGGCGACGAAATCGCCATGAACACGAAGGTTGGCCAGTCGTCGATCCAGCTCCACTCGGACGACATCTTCCTCTACAACCTCGAGAACTGGAAGACGATGGAACCGAACGAGGACGCCGTGAAGGACCTCTTCCGGTTCGTCATGGAGCAACCCGGCGTCAGCCATTGCTATCCGACCCACGGTACGGTGAGCGCCGCGGTCTCGAATCCCGATCTCATCCGGGACATCTCGACGATCGTCCACGCCGGACCCAACAAGTGGGTCGGCATCCAGAGTGGAATCGAGACGGGGAGCCCGAGCCTCTCGCGGGCCGTGTTGCACCGGAAAGCGGCCCCGTTCACCGCCGAGGAATGGCCGGACATCGTCGTCCAGGGGACGGAGATCCTGAACCGTAACTACTGGTATCCCGCGTTCACGATTATCCTGGGCCTGCCGGGCGAAACGCCGGAAGACGCGTGGATGACCGTCGACCTGATCGACCGCATGGAGCAAATCCCGAACGGCCACTTCGTCACGGCACCCCTCACGTTCGTCCCGATCGGGGTGCTGCGCGGCGAGGCGTTCTACAACCTCGACGAGATGATCGACGAGTCGCGGTTCAACGTCGCGTACCGCGCCTGGCGGCACGTCCTCCTGGAAATCGATCAGGATCTTTGGCGCCTCACGCGCCTCCCGGCTCCGATGAAAGCGCTCATCGTCGTGACCGCGCGCATCGGGGGCCGATACATCCTCGACATCATGCACCGCTACGCCCGGCGCAAAGGGTTCCGCATCCGCGCGCCATCGACGACGAGGCGTCAGGCCGAGGGACACACGGTCACCTTCCCCGCCGCGTAGATTCGCGCGGGACTCAGGCACCGTCAACGACCCACGCGAGGTACTGATTGGCCTTCGCCTCGGCGCCCTCCTCGCCCATGACGGACGGAAGGGTCCGCTCGCGAAGGAGTTGGACGATTTTCACGAGGTCCGTCCGCGTGAGACTCCCGGGATTTGCCCGGACATCTCGGAGTCGTTTCCGAAGCATCGCGGGAGCCATGTCTCCCCAGATGGCCCGCATGTCGGCCACAATGAGGTCGTACGCGGCCTGGACGCCCACGGTCTCACGCTTCGGCCTTCATCTGATGGGCGCTGAGCCATGCGCTGTACCCGACGTAGAAGAGGACGATCAGGGCAATGAGTTGAAAGACGTCGGGCAGGAACGTATCGGGAAACAGGATGCGCGTCGCGGCGCTCAGGCTCAGGGCAATCCCGACCGCCGCGAGGCCGATGCTCAGACGATGCAGGAGGCCCCCGCGCATCATCCGGACCCCTCGATGGGAGACGAGGAACGTGCCGAGGACGCCGCAAGAGATGCTCAAGACGAGGATCACGAACTGTTCCGCCGAAACGAGCACGGGATCGACCGTGGACTCGATGCTGGCGGATTGGCGCTTAAGTCTGCGCTCTTCGGACTCACCCGTGAGAATAATCAGCCCTCGAGGCGCGCGGTGACCGATTCGCCCCCCACCTGGACAAAGCCCATCTTGCGGTACAACGCAATCGCGGGATCGTTGCCGATGGTCACGTACAACGCGAGCCGCGGCTCATCTCGTGCCGCGAGGCGATGCATCGAGGCTTGCAACAGCCCCCGGCCGAATCCTTTCCCGCGGTGGTCTTTCGCGACTCCGAGTTCCGCGACCAGGGGCATGCCCATCCAGTGCGTAATCAGGATCGCTCCGACGATCCGACTCCCTTCCAACGCCACGTAGGACGCGTCGGGCATGTACTGCCCGGAATCGCCCTTGAAGAGTCCCGTCACGTAGCCCCGCCACTCCTCCTCCGCGCCCACGTGAATCCCGTGCTGTTGCTCCATGTGGCCGTCGTAGACCTGCATCAGGAACGCCGTGAGTCCCAGGACCTCCGCCTCCTCGGGAGGCTGCAACTTGATGTTGACCACGTCGGACCGCTTCGTCGGCGCTTCCATCCGCATCCGCGCGAAGCTGCGGCGGAACCCGAGGGATGTGAACGCGGGTTCATAGACGTCCTCGAACTGCCCCGTGATGATCGTAGCGCCTCCGGCCCGGAGCAAGTCGACGGCTTTCAGGAGGGTCACGGCGGCTTCACCGGCGAACGCCGGCTCCATGGAGAAACCCGAAATCTCCGACGGGCCGAGCCGCAAGGTCCCGATGATTCGGCCGTCTCTCTTGACCGAGAAGTGCGACCGCTGATCCTCCGGAGGAAGGGCGAGAAAACGGTCGAGATGGACCTTCAGATCACGCGTCGGGAGATCCGTGCGCCCCGCCACGAACGTCCTCCAGTACGAATGGGCATCCGACGTCTGAAGGGGCTCCAGGGTCACGGCCACGTGCCCCGCGAGGGATTCGCGGGAAATCAAGGTTGGGGCCGCGGAGATTTTATCCGGCGGCAGGACCTTCGACGCCCGGATGGACTTCACGCTGAGCGAGACCCAGGAAATCGCGCGCAAGACGGTCCGCGACTTCACGGAGCAGGAAATCATCCCGCGATCCCACGAGTTCGACGAGAGCCAGGAATTCCCACGCGATTGGGCGAAGAAAATGGGGGAGCTTGGCCTCCTGGGGGTCTTCGTCCCCGAGAAGTACGGAGGGGCAGGCCTCGACACCGTCTCCTACGCGATCACGATCGAGGAACTCTCCCGCGGCGACGCAAGCGCGGGCGTGATTGCGGCGGTCTGCAACGGCCTCGTGTGCGAGCCGCTGCTCCGCTATGGGACGGAGGATCAGAAAGAGCGGTATCTCGGCCGCGTCGCCCGCGGAGAATGGCTCGGTGCGTACGCCCTCACGGAGCCGGGGAGCGGCTCCGACGCTGCCGCGATGCGAACCACCGGGAAGCTGGAGGGGGATGCGTGGATCCTGAACGGCACCAAGACGTTCGCGACGAACGCCTCCGTGGCCAAGGTCATTATCACGTATGCTCGCACGGGTCCCAAGAAACACGACATCTCCGCCTTCATCGTGCCCGCAGCGTCGAAGGGGTTTTCCGTCCTGAAGAAGGAGAACAAGATGGGGATCCGCGCGAGCGACACGGTGACCCTCGGCTTCGACAGCATGCGGATCCCGAAGGACAACCTCCTCGGGGGACTGCACAAAGGCTTCACGATTGCGATGGCGACCCTCGACGGCGGGCGGATCGGGATCGCGGCCCAAGCCTTGGGCATCGCACAACGGGCCTTGGAGGAGGCGACGAGGTACGCGCGCGAACGGGAGGCGTTCGACCAGAAAATTGCGGAGTTTCAGGCGATTCAGTGGAAGCTCGCGGACATGGCCACGGAAATTGATGCCGCGCGACTCCTGACCTACAAGGCCGCGCACCTCGAGGACTTGGGCCGGCGACACACGTACGAGTCGAGCGTCGCGAAACTGTTCGCATCCGAGGTGGCTCACCGCGCGGTCGACTCCGCGGTCCAGATTCACGGCGGCTACGGCTTCATCAAGGATTACGTCGTCGAGAAGCTCTACCGGGACCAGCGGGTCACGGAGATCTATGAGGGGACGTCAGAAATCCAGCGGCTCGTCATCGCACGTGCGGTTCTTGGGAAGTGAACGGGAGAACGCCCACGATCGCTGGTATCGGGCGGTCGCGCCGTATTACGACCAACTGTACGACCGATTGCGGACCGCGCGAGCCTACCCGTTCCTGCAA
>VBME01000112.1 GCA_005878995.1 Methanobacteriota archaeon
CCACAAGAGGTTGAAGTTCTGCGCGTTGTAATTGATTGTGAAGGCAACGTCGGCTGCGGTCAGCGGGGTGCCGTCGGACCAGTTCACGTTTTGCCGAATCCAATACGTCCAATTCTGATTCGTGGCATCCGGGACAGCGTTCACCGCGATGCTCGGAACGAAATTTCCATCTTGATCAAACGAGTACAAATAGTCATATACAAGTCCATAGAACTCGAACGACGGATCATTTAGGCCTTGGAATGGGTTCAGTTTGTCCAGCGCTTCGAGGAAGCCGATGCGCAATTCGACCGGGGCCGCTTTCGGGGCCGGCGTGACCGGTGCGGCCCCGACCGTCTGCGTTGCCAGCACGAAAACGACCAAGCCACAAATCACGCCTAGGCGCATCTGCCGAATACGAACCGCCTCCAAAGCGACGCGGAGCCGCCCCCGCCCCACCCGTGATAAAGGATGCCACCGTCCCCATATGAAGGTTCCTCCGGAATCAAATTCAGAACCACGCACAGTTCCGCGTCGCAACGTCCGCGGATACTCGCCGATTTGACGACTTTTGTGCAAGAACCTTTAAGAAAACCTGGGGCTTCGGTTCGCCCGAACCCTTCCGACGTGCGGAAAAACGCGCGGAGCGGGCGTTCATGAACGATCAAGACCCAGACAATCGAATCGAGGCGAGGCGAGATGGAGCTCTGGCTCGTTTGCGCCCTGCTCACGGTCGTCTGCTACGGCGTGGGCGAGGGCCTGTCCAAAGAGCCGACGGTCCGGCTAGGGTCAGCCCGGATGCTCGTCCTGTACGCCCTCGGTAACGCGCCGATCTACGCCGCTTGGTTTCTGTTCGGGTCCGGCTGGGCCCACCTCCCGCTCGAGGGGGTCGTATTCGGCATCGCGAGCGGCGTGTGTGGGTGCCTGGGGACCGTCTTCTGGTTCCGGGCGATGGAATCCGGCACCGCGAGCGTGGTCAGCGGCTTCACGGCCGCGTACCCCGTGATTACGGTCGCGGCCGCCGTCGCGATCCTCGGCGCTTCTCTCGTCCCGCTGCAAATCGTCGCGATCGCGTTCCTCCTGCTCGGGGCCGTGCTCCTCGGGATCTACGATCACCCGGGCAACCTGGCGGTCGGCCGCGCGTGGCTCGCGCCGATGCTCCTGGCGATCCTGATGTGGGGCGCGTGGGGGATCGTCGAGAAGCTTGCGATCAACGCACTGGGCTTCGCGGGGAACTCCGGGATTTACGTGATTGTCTCGACTCCGCTCTACCTCGCGATTGCACTGCCAAGACTCCGGGATCGCGGCTCGTGGGATCGCGTCGGAATTCGCGAAGCGATTCCGTCTCTTCTCTTGTTCGGCATCGCTGGAATCACCATATTCCTCGCCATCGGCCTCGGTCCCATCGCGATCGTGGTGCCTCTGACGACTGCGTATCCGGTCGTCGCAATCCTCGTTCGACGGCTCTGGATGGACGAGCGGATGACGATGCCGCAGAAGGTCGCGGTCGTCTTCGCGATCGTGGGCGCCGCCCTCGTGAGCCTCTGAGGCGGCAGCCTTTTCCGCGGATGCCTATCTCGGGCCCCCGTGTTCCGCCCATGGCGCAGCTTCCCGACGATGGTGGCTTCGGGCCTCGTCGTCGGTTTCGCCACGGGCGGCTTTCCCGCGTACTCGAAAGAGATTGCGGAGGTGGCCCTCATCCTCGGGATGACGTTCTCCCTGACCGAGATCTCGATTTCCGGAATCTCGCCCCGGGAGGAGCTGCGACGGTTCCTCGTCGCGTTCGGGATGAGCTACGTGGTCCTGAGCGGCCTCATCCTTTCGTTCGCGGTCCTGAGTCCGGATCCCCAGATCCGGAATGGCTGGGTTCTCATGGCAGCCGTCCCGCCGGCGATCGCCGTCGTGCCGATCACCTCAATCCTCAAAGGGGACACGCGACGGTCCTTGGTCTCCCTCGCCCTTCTGTACGTGCTGGGCCTCGGGCTCGTGCCCGCGATCACCTTGGCGTTCACGAGTCAAACCGCGCCGTTCGAGGAGCTCGTCTTGCAGACGGTCCTGCTGATAGGAGTGCCTCTCGTCGCGTCGCGTTTCTTTCGGCGGTGGTCCCGCACCGCCGAGTTCCGGACCAGTGCGGTGAGCATCTCGTTCTTCTTCCTCGTGATCGCGATTGCCGGCTCGACTCGAGGTCCCTTGCTGGCCCACCCTGAGCTCATCGCGTCCCTCGCGGTGTTGGGGTTCGGACGGACCTTCCTTCTCGGCGGACTTGTGTTCGTCGTCACGCGAACTTTGCATGTCCCGTGGGCGGACCGGGTGGCCGTCACGGCCTTCTCGTCGTTCAAGAACCTCGGGCTGACCGTTGTCCTTGCGTTCGCGGTGTTCGGGCCCGAGGCGACGTTGCCTTCGATCGTGTCCCTGGTCTTCGAGATCCTGTGGCTCGGCGGCCTGCCGATCCTGTTCCGAGCGGAACTTGCGAGGGCCGCGGCCTAGACGCCGGGCTAGTCGTCACGCTCGGGAAGGACGAGTCGAGAGCGCCCGCGACACGGCATCCTTGACCGGACCCGAGTCCTTGGGATCCCGAAACACCTCGTGGCCATCCACGACGACCGCGAATCCTTTGCCGATGCGGTACCGGAGGCCCAGCCAGACGCCCCTCGGCGAGTCCAGTCCGACGACCTCGATCCGGACGCTGTCCCCGAAATCGCGGAACAGGTCTTCGGCAATGTGATGCGCCCGTTCCGCGTTCTCGAGCACGAAGCCCGGGGTCTCCTGCCACTCTTCCTCTCTCAGCGCCTCCACGTTCCGCTGGGTGAACGGCTGCGCGCAGGCGGGCCCGCACGGCTTGAGGATGGCCGGGAGCAAGCCCACGAGCTGGACCTTCGGCGGCTTCGAGGCCACGAAGGAAAGATGACCTTCGACCCTAAGTGCTTTCGGGCGCGAGAATTGCGGGCAACGCGACCCGGCATCTCGCGGCTCGGCCAATCGGCGAGGCCGGTAAACGTGACTTTTAAGCGCCCTGAGACGATTATCCACGGCAGCCTCTGACAGGGGGCTCGGGGTAGAGGAGGCGAGTACGTGGCCGACTTTCTAGGGACACCGTTCTTGTGGGTCGTGGCGACGATTGTTCTTTATGGGATCGCGTACTGGGGCTACGGGAAGTGGATCGACCGCCGCGTGTGGCGGTCGGACGCGAAGCGGACCACGCCCGCCCACATGTACATGGACGGCGTGGAGTACTTCCCCGTCAGTCGGTACGTCCTTTGGGGATACCAATTCAAAAGCGTCGCGGCCCTCGGTCCGATCCTCGGGCCGTTCATCGGGATCAAGTTTGGATGGCTTCCCGCGCTGATTTGGATTATCGGCGGGAACTTCTTCATCGGCTGGTTGCAGGACTACGGCGCGATGATGCTGTCCGTCCGGAAAGAGGGCCGGTCGTTCGGTCCGATCACCTATGAGTTCACGGGCGCAAAGGGGCGGACGAACCTCCTCGCGTTCGTGCTGTTCTATCTCATCATCATCTCGGCCGCCTTCATCGCCCTTATCGCTGTTTTTTGGAGCAAGTACCCGGGGACGTTCATCGCGACGGTCGGGATCATCTTCGCGGGGGTGTTGTGCGGCCAACTCCTGTACCGCGTGAAGATGAACGTCTTCGCGGTCACCGGGATCGGGCTGGCCCTCGTCGTGCTGAGCATCTGGATCGGAGTCTACACCTCCGCGCAATGGCCCAGTTCCTTCCCGACCGTCCTCCCCCTTGGAGACTGGACCGTCCCCGCTTGGGCGCTCCTCGCCGTCCTCATCTTGTACGCAGCCGCGGTCTTGCCGACACCCTTGTTCGTCCAGCCCACGAACTATCTCGCCTTCTATCCGGCGTACGCCGCGATCATCCTCCTCCTCGTGGGCGCCCTCGCGACGCCATTCACGAATATCTCCGTCACGATGCCGCCGGGTCCCATTCTCTTTCAGGCCGACACCGGACCCCTCTGGCCCATCCTCTTCGTGGCAATCGCGTGCGGCGCGATCTCGGGTTGGCACAGCCTCGTGAGTAGCTCGTCCTCGTCGAAGCAACTGGACATCGAGACGGACGCCCTCCCCGTCGGCGGCGGCGCAATGCTCTCCGAGGGGCTCCTCGCGTTGGTCTCCCTCATCGCCTACATGGTCCTTGCACCGAGCTTCTTCGCGCAAGGGAACTATCCCTCCTGGGTCGAAGGGGCGATCGTGCTGACCTCCCCGTTCCTCGGGGGGCGGGCGGCGGCCGGCGCTACGCTGACGGTATTCTTCGGTTTGGTCCTGGTGATCTACGCGCTAACGGTGCAGGCCCTCGTGACTCGTTTCTTCCGCCTCGTATCGGCCGAGACGTGGTCGGAAGGCCGCTTCCGGGTCTTCGGCAACAAACACGTTGCCACCGTTGTCGGTTTGGGCATCCCGTGGGCGTTCGCCGTTTCCGGGAGCTGGTGGGCGCTGTGGTTGTACTTCGGCGGATCGAACCAGCTCCTCGCCGGGCTCGCGATCATGTTGATTACGATCCACCTCGCGAAGGTCCGCGCTCCGACGCGGTACTCGCTCATTCCTGCCGTGTTCATGATCATCACGACGCTGGCGGCGCTCGCCTGGCAGGTCTACTTCTTCACGAAAGCCGTGGTCGATTACCTGAACGGCAGCTCGACCGGGATATTCGGGAATGTCCGGGCACCGATCAACAAAGCGCCATACGCGCTCGTCGCACTCGGAATCAACGCGGTCTTCGTCGTCATCGGCGCGGTCTTGTTCCTCGTCGGGCTATCCATGGCGATCCGCCTGTTCCGCAGCTACCTCTCGAGCAAGGCAGAAGCCCGAGTCAAAGCGCCCGCGGCGGCGGATGGCGGTACCCGGGAGCGATAGCGGCGAGTTCGGACAACGCTCATAGGCTCGGCGCGGATGCGGTGGGTCGAAGGAGTGGGCAGATGACGGAATCGAAGGACCCGGCGAAACCGAAAGGTCGCAGCAAGAAGGTCAAGGAGGGCGTCAAAGGCGTCCTCTATGGGATGGCGGCCCACGGCCACGTCACCGCCGCGCTGCGGACGAGGATGTATCTGGAGCACCTGTTCATGTTCATCACGCTTGGCGACATGCTCGGGGTCCCAGTCATTCCCCCGTATTACTCTCTACGGATCCTCCCGTACGCCGTCCCGAACATCAAGAGCTGGAAGCAGCGGGTCTTCCGCGAACGGGACTTCACCGACCAAGTGTTTTGAGGGAATCGATGGGCCTTTCCTCGTTCTTTGAGAAGAAAGGCGACAAGGGAATCGTGATCTTCGCGGGGAAGGGGGGCCTCGGCAAGACGACGTGCAGCGCGGGGCTGAGCCATTACATGGCCGCGAAGCGGAATCGGAAGGTCCTCTGCTTCTCGACGGATCCGCAGGCGAGCTTGAGCGACATCTTCGACCGGGACATCTTCGGGAAAGGGTTGATCCGCGTCGTTCCGAACCTGGATGTCGTGGAGATCGACGCGGATCGTCGGGTGGCCGACTACCAGGCGGAGGTCAAGCAGAAGATCCTCACCATGTATGGCCTCACCGAACTTCCGACGGAGATCGAAGAGTACATCGACTCGACGTCCGCGGAACCAGCGATGTACGAGTCCGCCACGTACGATGCGATGGCCGATCTCGTCTCGACGAGCGGCCACGACCTCTACGTCTTCGACATGCCGCCGTTCGGACACGGCGTGCGGATGATCGCGATGGCGGGGATCTTGAGCAAATGGGTCGGGAAGATCACGGAGGCCCGCGAGAAGGCGCAGGAGTACGAGGCCGTCGCCGCGACGTTGAAGGGGGGCAAGGTCTCCGAGGACGAAGTCCTCCGGGAACTCCAAGAGATCCAGACTAAGATCACCCGTTTCACCGACCTGATGGTGGACCAGCGGCGCACCTCGTTCTTCATGGTCCTGATCCCGGAGCGCATGGCGATCCTCGACACGGAGCGGGCCCTCGAGATGTTCGACGCGCTCGGCCTCCAGATGGCAGGGCTCATCGTGAATCAGGTGTATCCCGCGGAACTCGCGGATGCCAAAGGCGGTGAGGCAACAGAGTTCCTCCGGAACCGTGTCCTGATGCAACGCAAGTACCTCGACGAGATCCGTTCGAAGTTCGCCGGCAAGGTCGTCGCGATGCTCCCCATGTACCCGCGCGAGCCGCGCGGCCTCGACATGATCGAAAAGGTCTCGCAGGACCTGCTGTTCGGCCCGGCGCTCTGAGGTGTCTATGGCGACGCTCCCCGAACTCATCCAAGACCGTCCGAAGTTGCGGTACATCTTCACCGGAGGAAAAGGCGGCGTCGGGAAGACCGTCGCGGCAGCGGGGCTCGCCTACCACTACGCATCGCAGGGAGAACGCGTCCTCATCGCGTCCCTGAACCCGGTGCATTCCCTGTCGAGCTTGTTCGGTCAGCCTCTTTCTGGTGGCGGGCCGATCGAGGTTAAGGGCGCGAAGAATGTGTTTGCCGTCGAGGTCGAGACCTCCGAGGTGGTCGAGCGCTACCGCAATTCGATCCGCGGTCGGGTGAAGGAGTTCCTCAAGTGGGCGGACATTCCCCTTGATGCGCGGCCGTTCATCGAGATCGCGACGACAAATCCGGCGTTCGAAGAGAGTGCGATGTTCGACCGGATGGTCGACTACATCCTGAAGGAAGGCGAGTCGTACGACCGCGTGATCTTCGACACCGCCGCGGTCGCGAATGCGGTGCGCCTCATCGGGCTCAGCAAGATCTACGGACTCTGGCTAACTCGAATGATCGAATCCAGGAAGCAAGCGCTCGGCATGCGTGTCCAGCTTTCGTTCCGCAAGGAGAAAGTCATGGAGGAGGTGCGCAAGGACCCGCTCATGGCTGACCTCCTGTCGATGAACGAACGATTCGAGAAGGCGAAAAGCGTCCTCGTGGACCCGGAGCGGACGGCCTTCTTCTTCGTGACGTTGCCGCTCGCCCTCCCGATCGCCGTCGTGCGGCGCTTCATCGGCATGGTCCAAAAGTTCAACATCCCGATCGGCGGCGTCGTGGTGAACGAAGTCCTCCGGTCCGAGATTGCGTTGCAACCCGGGGCGGGAGAGTACCTCGCGAACAAGCACGCCGAGCAGATCGGGTACATGAAAGTCCTGTATCGGGACCTCGGCCCGCTCGTCTGCTCGTACATTCCCTTGTACCCGTCCGAGGTCACCGGCGTCGACATGGTCCGTCGGGTCTCCGAGGATATGGTGTCGTACACCCCGTCCTTCGCCGCCGAGTTGGCGGGCGTCGCATGAAGCCGACGACACGCGAGCACGTCGTGGCCGCGACCCACTTCGTCCTTGGCCCTTCGAACTTCGTCGTCCTTCCGCTTCCGGAAAACTGGGACCTGCGACTCGGGCGAGCGCCGATGGACATCGACTACACGATCCCGTGGGAAGGCGTCCGCTGGGCCCAGGAAGGCCAGGCGTCCGCTCTCCTTGTCGACGAGAAGGCGCGACGGGCGATCGAGCTGACCGTTCGGACGGCTCGCGGGTCGATCCCGCCACCGAAGCTCGTTGACCCGCGGCTCGGGACGAGTCGGATCGGAGGTCATCAGGCCTCGTTCGCCTTCGGTTCCGCCAATTACGGGTTGTTCCGGACGAAACGCTACACTGTCCTCCATACGGCGCATCGGTGCGACGAGACCCAACGCATGGTCGACATGCGGTTCATGCACCGCGGCCCCGAGACGCTGCTCGAACTCCTCCTGGCGCCGCTCGAACGGGCTCGCTGCCACTAGCCGACGAGGCGCTCGGCCAGCGATCGGATGGCCGCGAGGCCCCGACCCGCGTCGCCTGGCTCCACGGAGACGGACGTTGCGATGCCTGACTCGCTTCCCGCAGTCACGTTGAGGGCCATGATGGGCTTGAACGTCTCCGCCCCGAGCCTCTCGATGAGATGGCGCGCGGCGGTGTCATCCTCCGCCGACAGGAGGAATTCGCGGCTGTCAAGGGAGAGCGTCACCCAATCCGATTTCGCGCGGGTTCGTCGTCGTCCAATTCGAGTCGACGGATCGATGAGTTCGAATGCGACCCGAGGATTCGCTCGGAGGGACGCCTCGATCAAGGCGGCATCCCGCCGCCTTTGCGCGGTCCCGACCGCCCAGTTGATCGGCATCTCCCGCGGTCGCAAGGTGACCGTGACGGAGACCTGCCGGAACGGCGGGTTGGCCTCCTCTGTTGTCATGCGGAACGCAGTGGTCCCAAACCAACGAACGTTCGAGGTCCCTCCGAGGCTCAACACCGCGTCCTTGAGCTCCGTCGCGACGCGTCTTGCGAGTCGACGCGAGTAGACGAAAGCCGCGTAGTACCACGCGAGGAAGAACACCGCAACGGCGAGGACGCCAGTCACGCCCCAGTCGAAGTCTGCCACGGACGCAGGAACGCCGTTGGGTGCTAAAGCCCATCGGGTCTCGAAGGAAAACGTTTAGCCCGGCTCATCCCATCCGCTTTGATCGGAGGACCGCGTGAGCCGCCTGCGGCGCGCATTGCACGTTGCGAAGGAGGCCCTGTGGGGTCTCTTCTTCTACGAGTTGTACACGGAGAACATGAAGATGCAGATCCGCTACAACGATGCGGTCAACCTGCTCGTGTTCTCGGAGCAGCTCGGCATCCCACTCATGAATTCCTACGTCTCCATGAGGCTGCTCCCGCACTTCGTCGGGGAGCTCGAAGGCTGGAAGCGCCGGGAGATGCGGGAGCGCGATGTCCTGGAGGAAGCCCCGGAGATCCACTGAACGCACGGATGCCGCCGCACCGCCAACAATCGCGACGTGCAATCCCGTTCCACGCCGTGCACCGCAAGCACGGCCATCGATGGGCGAGCGGAATGTGGCTCGGGTCGTGCGATGTGTCGCCGGCGTCCCGACCGCAGCTCCAGCATTGCTCCAGGTCGACTTCGTTCGGTTGGCCGCACACCTGGCACGTCCATCCTCGGCGGGTTGTGGCCCATTGACGGGCGTGACGCCGTCCCCAGGCGAAGCCGACGGCGCAGGAGACCAGGATCAGGGCGATCGCAATCGTGCCGGCGTCCATCGTGGGCGATGGCGTTCGTTCCCCGCATCGGCTAAATACGTTCCCCGCCGCCTATCCAAAATGAAATTCATGCTGTGCGGCGGCACCGGAAATCGGCTGGGGTCTCGGAGAATCCCCGCGGCCTTTTCAGTGGCCGATCACGCGAGATCCGAAGTAGAAAGTGACCACCAGGGAGAGCGCGTCTTCGGTGCGACTCGCAAAGATGCTGGTCCCTCCTGTCAAGAAGGAATAGCAGATGTACGCGGTCAGGCCCAAGGCACCGGCCGCGACGATGTCGCGGAACGCGGTCGCCAACCGCGTCCGGACCGTCGAGATGTGGGCCCTGCGGTGGACGAGCCAGGATGCGGTCATCCCGAGCACGTACCCCGCGAGCACTTCGAGGACCGCCACCAGTGGGACCGGGACGTCCGCGGGAGAGAGCCGCTGGCCGAGGAACCACAGGGCGAGGCCCGCGAAGCCGATAAGCAGGAGGGCCCGAACGAGGCGGGGAGGTCGCGGGACCGGCTG
>VBME01000213.1 GCA_005878995.1 Methanobacteriota archaeon
TAGAGGAACGACAGGTTCACAAATTCCCCCGGCTCGAGTCGCAGGTACGACGACAAGAAGCGGAGGATCGAACCCATGGACGCGCGTCCCAGGAGGCCGGCCGGACCACCGGATGTCCTGCTATATTAGGGTGGCCCCTCGGGGATCCGAACCGCCGAAGCCGGCGGACGGGCGGCTTAAATCGGCCGCGGCGGCGGCGCGGATATCACGGACTGGCAGTACGGGCACCGGACCGTTTCCCCCTGGAAATACCGCCGCTGGAGATTGCCGTGACACCGGGGGCAGGTCTCGATGAATAGCTCCTGCCCGACCGCCGCCTGGAGGATGAACTCGTTCGTGGAGCGGTCGATGAACCCGGGGACGAGCCCTCGGTCGACGACTTCGATGAGCACCTTCTCCGCCTCGACCTCCTGCTTCCCGAGCTTCCTCGCGAGTTCCGCGATGGAGATCCGGCGGTACGTCTTGACCCACGATGAGAACTCGATCAGCTCCTTCTCCCGGCGGTTTGCCTTCCGGCCGAGGAAGAGGAAGATGATCCCGGGCACGAGCGCGGTCGGCGTGCACAGCGCCGCGAAGATCGGGAGGTTCGCCGGCTCGTAATAGGGCCAGCCGACGTAATACGAAACGCCGATGATGATTCCGACCGCGAAGAGCAGCAGTCCGAGGATGCCCAGGGCCATGTACAACGACCCTTTCACCCTCCACCAGCTCGTCGCCATGCGGGTCGTAAGGGATTGGACTCGCGGTACTTCAATGCCCCTTCTGGCAGGGAAGGTCGCAACCATGACACTGGCCTCGGAATTCTTAAGTAGGTCGGGGACGCCATCGCGGGGCTACAGGAGGTCTCCCCCTGTTCTGTAACCAGTGCGGTGGACGAATCGCGGACGGCTCGGTCTTCTGTAACCTCTGTGGCGCCCGACTGGGCGTCATCGCTCCGGCCCAAGGCGGCCAGCCTGGCGTGCCCGCGGCCCCCGGATATCCGGGGCAGGCTCCAGGGATGCCGGGGGCAGCCCCCACGGGCCAGCCCTACAACCCGAACGCCCCGGTCCAACAGGTGACTCCGCCGCCCATGCCACAGAGCATGAAATGCAATTCGTGTGGCGGGCCGCTGAAGCCCGGCCAGGGCCTCGCCCTGGTCGTGTGCGAGTATTGCGGCGCCGTGACCACGATGGGCGCCGGCGGCGCGGCCCAGGTGTTCCAGAAGCACTTCATGCTCGACAACAAGCTCTCGAACGAGTCGGCCCTCGATGCGGGCGGGAAGTGGCTCAACAAGGGGGTCTTCCGCCGGAAAGTCGCGGAGACTTCGAACCTCGGTCAGGTGACGTTGCGGTACGTCCCGTACTGGATCGTCCCGACCTCCGTCGTCGCGGACTTCCAGGGGACGAAGAACGTCGGCGCGGGCGCCGGCGTCGGCATGATGGCCCACGGCGACACGGGCGCAAAGAAGGCCGCCGGCGCGGCCCTGTTCGCCCTGACGATGGCCGCGGCCGCCGCGGGGTCGAGGAACCAGCCGCAGCACAACGTCCAATCGCAGCCGCAAGTCGTCCGCGTTCGGGACCGGATCCAGATGCAGTACAACATCCCGATCGTCGCGGTCCGTGGATACACGAAGTACCAACCGGACGACGGCTTCCAGTTCCAGCTGCAGAGCAAGATCGCGTTCGACAAGCGCGCGACGGGCGGCGTCGAGGTGATGAGCGGAGACGTCGCGGAACAGGAGGCGAAAGGCCAGGCCACGTCGCTCGCCCACAAGTTCGCGGAGAAGGAGGCGAAGAAGCGCGTCGACAACTTGGAATCGATCCAGGTCTACCCGACCATATTGCGTCGAACGCCGGGAGAGAAACGAACAATGCCCGACATCCGTGACCGAGTCGAACAGGACCGAGGATTGCTCAAGAAAATCCAGCTCGTGATCCCCGGCTACGCCGGCTATCGGCGTCGCGAGGACATCCGCGCGGCGGACAACCTGCTGCGCATTCAGCTGGCCAATCAGCTGAAAGGCGTCCGCGGGGATTTGGAGGACCTCCGGGACCAGTGGGCGATGGACGGCAAGATCCAGGGCCTCCAAGGGATCGGGAACGTCATCTTCACGCTCGAAGGCCTCGAGGCGAAAGTCCGCCACGCGGAGGGCGGGTACTCCGGCCTCAGCGCGACGATCCAGATCAAGGAGACGGAGCTCGACCGGCTGTACGAGTACGATTACGCGATGCTGGAGTCCCTCAACAAGGCCGCCGCGGTCGTCCCGATGGTCCGCGAGGCGAGCGACCCGAAGAGCCTCGACGCGGCGCTGAAGGCGTGCCGCGAGGCGATCGCGGCCTTCGAGACCGCGTGGAAGACGCGGACCTTGGCCGTCACAGGCATCCAGGTACGGTGAACACGATGATTCCCATTGCATTCTTCTTCGGCGGCGGACGGCGCACGGACCAGACGGCGGGCCGAACGGAGGGCCTGTCGGGCAGCATGACGGTCGCATGGGACGACCAGTTCAAGCGGCAGAACATCATGTGGAAAGTCCCGCGAAACATCCGGATGAACGACAACATCGTCGTTCGCGAGGATGAGATCGCGGTCTTCTACCGCGACGGCAAGGTCCTCGCGTACCTCGACCGCCCGGACCGGTACGCTCTCACGTCGCAGAACGCGCCGATCTTGGGCGGACTCATCAAAGCCCTCACCGGCGTCGTCCAGCAGGCGGAGGTCTACTACCTCCAGAAGCGGATCATCGACGGGAAGTTCGGCACGCAGGATGCGTTCCTTTTCCAGGACCCGGACTTCGACATGGTCCAGCTCCGCGCCTTCGGCGACTTCCGCTACCGGATCAAGGACCCGGAGACGTTCATCAACCAGTTCGTTGGGACGTTCGGCGCCGCGACATCGGCGGACGTCGAGGACCGCATCAAGGACGAAATCGTGAAGCAGCTCAACGTCACGTTGGGCAAGATGAAGGCGAACGGCCTGAAGGTCGTCGACTTCGCGATGAGCCTGAACGACATCGAGCAGGGCACGCTCGCGAACTCGAAGCCGCACTTCGTGGCGCTCGGCGTCGAGCTCGTCCAGATCAGCGGCCTGAACATCCCGTTGCCCGAGTCGATCAAGGAGGCGCTCGAGAAGATGGCGTCGGCCAAGGTGCTCGGCCGCACGAACGCGGCCGCGTACCAGCAGTTCGCCCTCGCGGACTCGATGAAAGCTGCCGCGGCGAACCCGTCGGGCGGCGCCGGCACGGGCATCGGCCTCGGGGCCGGAATCGGCCTCGGGTACGGCATGGCGTCTCAGGTCCCGGGCATGATCGCCCAGCAGCAACCCCAGCAGAGGGCGTGCCCGAAGTGCGGCACGATGAACCCCGTGACGACGAAGTTCTGCGGGAACTGCGGGGCCGACACGACCGTGGCCGCGGGCAGCAAGCCGTGCGTGAAGTGCGGCAAGCCCGTCCCGCCCGGCCTGAAGTTCTGCGGGGAATGCGGCGCGCCCCAGGCGGCGATCTTTGCCTACATCCTCTTCGTCGCGGTGCTCCGCATCGACGAACGCCTCTGGTGGACCGGTCTCTGCTCGATGATCTTCGCGCTCGGGTTCTTCTTCCTGTATGCGTCGACCCACGACCGGAAGATTGCGCGCCCGCTCGCGGGCGGCTTCTTCGTCATCGGGGCGGGAAGCTTCTACGGTTCGATCTTCACGGGCAACTCGACCGACATCGCGAAGCTCCTCTACCTGATCCTGTTGTCCATCCTCGTGATGATCGTCCTCGCGGCGATCTTCGTCATGGCCCGGGACGCGGAGCAGGACGCGGTCCGGCGGGCGATGCGGCGGCACACGCCGTAGGCCTCGCCGCCGCGGACCTCGCGGTGGAT
>VBME01000187.1 GCA_005878995.1 Methanobacteriota archaeon
AAGAGGCGTTCACCGCGGCGAAAGCCCGCCTCGAAGCGTTGCAGGGAGACTTGGACCAAGAGCGGAAAGCGTGGCACCTGCTGGAGGGGCAAGCCAAGGCCATGGAAGAGCAGATCGCGGCGCTCGGACGGGACGCGGAGAAGCTGAAGGAGTCGGAACGGGCCCGAGACGCGCTTCGGGTGGACCTCGAGGTCTACGACATGCTTGTGAACCGCGTGTTCCACAAGCGCGGGGTCGTGATGTACGCGGTCGAGCAGCTCCTTCCGGAACTCGAGATCGAGGCATCGAAGAATCTCTCCGAGCTCACGGACGGCCGGTTCAGCCGGATACGCCTCGAGACGTACGAGGAGGGACGCGGCCATGGCGTCCGGATCCTCGTGCAGGGCGTCGACGGCCAGTGGCACGACGTGGCGGAGTTCAGCGGGGGCGAGAAGACCCAGATCAACGCGGCCTTGCGGTTCGCGATCGCGCGGGAGCTCGCGTCGATGCCGCAGATCGGCCGGACGTTCGGCCGCATGAAGACCTTGTTCATCGACGAAGGCGACCTCGGGTCCCTGGACACGGAGGTGTCGCGGGAGCTGTTCGTCCAGAAACTCCTTCGGATGGGCGAGTTCTTCGAGAAGGTCATCCTGATTACGCATCTCGCGGAGGTCGCCGACCGGTTCCCAGGCCGGATTCGGGTGACGATGACGCCGGACCAGGAGTCCCGCGCGGAAGTCCTCGCATGAGGCATAGCTCCAGATGAACAAAACGGCAAAGTCGTGGAGGCCTCAGGCGGGCAACCGGACCTTCAGGGCATACAAGGTCGAACTCGACCCCGGGAAAGGACAGGTCTCAGACTTCATGCGTTACGCGGACGTCGCACGTTGGACGTGGAACTATGCGGTAGCGCGGCACAAGGAGATTTGCCAGTGGAACCGGTTGCCCACCGTCCACATGAAATATCCTAACGGGCAGGCACTCCACAAGGAGATTGTCCGCCTGAAACACACCACCCACCCGTGGCTCGCAAGTGTGTCGAAGTGCGTCCCGCAAGAGGCGCTCCGGGACTTCGATCAAGCCATCCGCAGAATGCTCGATAGCCGGTTCGGACACCCCAAGTTCAAGTCCAAGAAATGGGCGAAGCGCTCCTTCACGCTCACCTACATCGATCCGAACCATCCGCAAATCCATGTCGAAGAGAGGCGCATCAAGTTGCCCACTCTTGGATGGATACGGCTCAAGGAACATGGCTACATCCCGACCGCAGGCGCACGGACAATGAACGCAACCGTGTCCGAGACCGCGGGACGCTGGTTCGTCTCCGTGCAGGTGGCTGATCGCGTGAGACCTAGGCCTTTGCCCAGGGATCCGGAAATCTTCGGCGTCGATGTTGGCGTGATGAGAGGCAATCTATTGGTGGTCAGTAATGCCGAGGGCGATAAGGTCCGTGTCTTCACGTCACCGCGAGCACTCAGGACGAACGAACGCAGGCTGAAGCGCCTGCAGCGATCTGTGTCTCGCAAGCAGAAGGGCTCCTCGAACCGCGGAAGGGCGGTTCGACGCTTGGAGCGTCTCCACTTCCGAATCGCTAACGTCCGTAAGGACGCATTGCACAAGGCCACGACTCAATTGGCGAAAAACAAGTCCATCTTCGTCGTGGAGAACTTGGCTGTGCGCGCGATGATGGGAAACCACCGTCTCGCAAAGTCCCTGGCGGACGCGAGCATATCGGAGGCTGTCAGGCAGCTCAGGTACAAAGGCACGTGGTATGGGAGCGGTGTGATCGAGGCAAACCGATCCTACCCATCCTCTCAGCTTTGTTCCGGATGTGGGAAGAAACATCCCCAAATGAGGGCGCTTGATCTTCGTGTCCTCCGATGTCAATGTGGATTGGTCCTCGGACGCGATTTAAACGCTGCGAGGAACCTTGCACGGTGGCCGACGGTCAGTCGGACACTTGAAACGCCTGTCAGAGCCGAGAGGTTGCAAGCGGTCGAATCGCCGCTGGTGATCGGCGATGAAGCAGGAAAGAACCTACCAACTCGAGGTAGGCTTCTATGAACAGTTACGTCGACGACATGCGCCGGGAGCTCGAACTCCTCGTGAAGCACCACCGCGACGTTCCCCTTCCTCCGGAGGATACCCCCGCGTTTCAGGTCTTCCGCGCGGCCACGGAGGCGCGGGACATGATCGCGGTGGACGGATCGTACGCGTTCCTGCTGAACCTCTCGAGCTGGTGGCTCGCCCTCATCTCCGTGGGCCTGCTCCGGTACGCGTTCGACGGCCGGGGCTTCCGCCGCACGGATTGGCGGCTCGTCCAGCGGATGGTCGGCGTCTCGACCTTCGAGGAGTTCGTGGCAAAACAGGACGACCTCCATCGCGCGCTCTTCGAGTTTACGAAAGGCGCGCTCCAAGACCAACCGCGGGACATGGTGAACGAGTACCGCCGGCTCATCGAGGGGCAGCTCGCGATCAACTTCGCGGACGAGATCGAGGGCGCGATCGTCGCGATCGACGGCACCCTGTCCGAGTTCCCGAAGCAGTTCACGTTCATGGAGCGTCTCGTCGCCGTGTGCGAGAAACGCGGTCATGTCCTCGTCGGGATCTCGAAGGACAGCCAGCTCCACGCGTTCGGCCACGTGCTCACAGACGAGGACTTGATGCTCCGCGCCCAGGGACGCCTGCCGCGGGGCGCCCTCGCGTATGCGCGTGCGCCGAAAGCCTCCGAGGCCGCGAGGGCCGGCTTGCTGTACGGCGACATCTATTACGCGCGCCTCCATCCCCAGGCGCGGAAGTGGTTCCGCGTGGACGTCGGCACGTTCCGCGACGATCCGGATTTCGTGTTCGGGCAGCTGGCGCCGTACGCGAAGAGCCTCCTGTCCGTCGGCTACCCGCTCCCCCTGATCGAGGCGCACCGGATGGCCGTCACCGTGCGGCAGCTCAAGCCGGTGTACGAGGAGGCGGTCCTCAAAGCGGCGTTGCGGATGGGACTCGACGTGCGCACGGTCCTCGATGGCCTCACGGCGGTCGAGGGCCGAAAGCGGAGCGCGTTCCACGAATACCTCGACAAAGTCGCGAGGGACTTGCGATGAAGATCGGGGAGATCGTCGCCGCATCCGTGATCGACGGGCTCATCGCGAAGCTCCAGCTCCACAACCCCGAGGAACTCCGAATCGCGTACCCCGTCATCGTCGAGGGCGCGCGGTACGACTTCTACTGCCTCGTCGAGGACGTGATCAACGAGCCGAGCGACATCGCGGACCAGCTCGCGGGGTCGTCGATCAGCGACGTCATCGTGCCGCGGCCGGAGACCCACGAAGGCTACGGCGGACCCATCTTCTACAGCAAAGCGAAGCTCCGCATGATCCAGCTCGTCGACCGCGACTCGAAAAAGCTGAGCGAGCCCCAGACGATTCCCCCGTACTTCTCCGGATGCCGCCACGCGACCCGCGAGGATGTCGAACGGATCTACGAGGTCACCGAGAGCTCGTCGACCTTGGGGACGATCACGGGCGTCGAGCCCTTCTATGTCCAACTGGACATGGGGCAGCTCGTCGAGAAGCCCTTTGCCATCTTCGGCCGCACCGGGACTGGCAAGTCGATCCTGAACAAGCTCGTCTGCGTCGGGATCCTCGCGCGTTCCGTCGGCTCCGTCCTGATATTCGACATGCACGGGGAGTACGGGATCCACAGCCAGACGGACAGCACGGAGGGCTTGAAGTTCTTCTTTCCCGGGAAAGTCGAAATCTTCTCCCTGGACCCGAAGAACAAGGAGGCGAAGCCGTTCGTCCTCGACACGCGCGAGATCACCCCGGAGGACCTCGTCGTCGCGCTGCAGGACCTCACGTCGCCGATGGTCGACACGCTGTACGAGATCGCCAAGAGCCGCGCGGGCCGGGACCTCATCTCGGCGGTGAAAGATTCGACGATGGAGGCGCTCGGCCAGGAGCGGGCCCACGAGATGTCGCTCCAGGGGCTCAAGCGGCGGATTGGCCGATTGGACCGCCTGCCGTTCCTGAAGGAGATGAAAGAGGGCCGGGACGCGTTCCAGCACATCCTCGCCGCGATCCGCGAAGGGAAGAGCGTCGTCCTCGACTTCGGCGACTACGGAACGGACCAGATGGTGTACCTGTTCGTCGCGAACATCCTCTCGCGCCGGCTCTTCGAGCTGTACACGGAACGGAACGAGGACCTCCCGAGGCTCGTGCTGTTCCTCGAGGAGGCCCACAAGTTCCTGAGTCCGGAGATCGCGCCGTACGCGCATACGTTCAGCCGCCTCGCCCGCGAGACCCGGAAGTTCAACCTGATCCTCGCGCTGATCGACCAGCGGCCGAGCCGGATCTCCGACGAAGTCCGGAGCCAGCTCGCGAACCGCCTCGTCATGTCCCTCAAGGAACCGTCGGACGTCGAGGCGGCCCTGGCGGGCGTCCCGGACAAGAAGATGTGGGAGAACATCATCGCGAAGCTCCCGTTGAGGACCGTCGCGGTCATCGGCGACGCGATCCGGATTCCGACCGTGATCGACGTCCTCGAGTATGACAACCTGAGCGTCCGAGAACACGTCCTCGGCCCCCGCGTGGTGGACGAAGGGACCGTCCGCGAAATCGCGAAGCGCGCGGACGACATCTTCGGCCGAGGATAGTCGATCGGCCGGTGCGCGAACGGAGAACGCCCGCGCTGTTTATTTATAGTCCGACCCGAATCGTCGCGGACATGGCGGCGCCGCTGCCGTTCCTTTCCGGCGAAGCCGGCGTGATCATCGGGGTCGTCCTGATCATCGTGGGGCTCGCCCTTGCGTTCTGGGGCCACGGGATCTGGTCCACCATCATGTCGCTCATCGGAGCGCTGCTCGGCGCGGCGGTCGGTTTCCTGGTCGGGGCCTCCCTGAGCGCGAACATCGCGGTGGGGCTCATCCTCGCACTCGTCGGCGCGATCATCGGGAGCATCCTGTTCACGAAGCTCGTCAAGGTCGCCCTCGCGTTCCTCGTCGGGCTCCTCGCGGGGGCAGCCGTCTACGGGGTCCTGGGTGGCCGGGCCCAGTTCACAGCGGGTCAGATCGACACGCCGCTGATCGCCGCAATCCTCGTGCTCGTCGTCGTGTTCGGCATCTCGTACTATTTCATCGACGACATCATCGGAATCATCACCGCCGCGATCGGTGGACTCCTGCTCGCCCTCGGCCTGTTCCTGCTCGGCGTCGCCCCAATCACCGCGGCCCTCGCCGGCCTTGGCGTGTTCGCGCTCGGAGCGTTCGTGCAGACCTCCGCGATCCGCCGCCGGAAGCGGGCCCGGGCATATGCTGCGCCGGCCCCGCCCCCTCCGCCTCCGTAACGACCAGCATCGTCCAACCGGTTCGCCATCCACAAGGTCAACCTTAAACAAGGTTAACTCGCGGGGTTCATGGGACATGGCAGCCGTGGCCTGAAGCGGATGCGATTCGCCTTGGATCGCGTGGTCCCCTTCCCGCGCGACTCGGTGTTCGCCTGGTGGACCGACTTCCGAGAGGACGACCACCAACACCCGAACTCTCCTGCTCGAAGCACACGTCTCATCCTCCGGCGGAGCGGGAATGAAATCTGGTTGCGGGACCGAGCCACACGACCCGCCCCTGTGACGATCGATGAGCACGTGACCCTCGATCCTCCGAACGGCTATTCCGTTGCCGCACGGTATCCGGGCGCGGACGTCCGGTACGCGTACCGATTCAGCGCGGAAGGCGACGGCACCCAGGTCACTCTGGACGTCGACATCCGGCCGAGGCACATCGGTCGGATCCTCGTCCCGGTCGCCGCGGCATGGTGGCGGCGGTACACGGAGCGGGATCTTGACTTCCACTTGCGAGCGATGGCTACGGATCTATCCTCGTCTGCATCGGCTAGCCGTGTGGCCATTGGCCGCGGACAATCTCGTTGACCCACTGGACGAGCCTGCGATACGCCTCGGCGCCTTTCGGGAGAAGGACCACCCGCTCGTGCCCGTCTGGGTTGCCCGCGAGGACGACGAGACCTTTCGCGAGCATCCAGTTCAGATAGCGCGAGAACACATCGTAATTCACATTCGCTGCGACTTGCAGTCGAGTCTTGAGCATCGGAGCGTCCTCACGCCACAGACGTTCCAGGAGTCGAGCCACCACGTAGAGGTCCGGCCGCTCGAGGTCCCGCCCAGCCATCGTTTCACAGGTCCTCGATGTACCGGCTCATCTCGGCGCGGATCCGGTCGATCCGCCCTTTCCAGTCGCGGAGGGCTCTCTGCGTCTCCTCCTCCCACCGACGTTTCCAACGTCGGTAAAATAGAGTCGCGATGACGGAAAGCGTGATTCCGAGCGACCCCAAGAGCGCCGCGAGCAAGGGATTGAAGAACACGAAGGAGAAGGCGGCGGAGACGAGGGAGAACGACCAAACCGCGGCGACGAGGATGAAGAGCCCCGCCGCGGGGTCGCGATTCAGGCCGCCGCGTCGCGAGACCTGGATCCAGGAGGGGACCTCGACGGAGGCATCCATGAGCAGTTCGAATGCGCTCGGCTCGCTCCCTTCCGGCGCACCGGGAGCCGAAGCCCTCGCCATTGCGGCGCGAAGCCGCTCGGCGTGAGCGCGATGCAGGAGGACATTTGGCCGGAGCCGGACTCGTATGAGGATACCGAGCGGGATTGCCGCCGCCGCCACCGCAGCGGTCGCGCGGGCTGCGCCCATCGTCATCCGGGCGGTGAAATCCCCATTGACGTCCATCGAGAAGAGGATGAACGCGAAGAGCCAGACGATAATGGCTCCACCGATGACGATCGTCTGAAGGTCCCAATAGTTAGAGCGGAGTGCCTCGGTCGCTTCCGCGGCGGCCCGGTGCGCCTCCGAGAGCGTCTCCAGAAGCACGGATCGGGTGCGGTCCTCGACGGGAATCGCGGGGAGCGAGCCGTCCACGGGCAGCAGGGGGGCGACCACGGATGTGGAGAAAGACCAGGCCCGAAGGAAGCCGTACGCCGCAAGCCCAAGGCCCGCCAGACCGGTGTAGACGATGATCAGGAGCGTGAGGAGCGTGCCCCACCCGGAAGGCGTCGCGAACGGCTGGTACAGGACGCGGCAGCCCGATGGCGTCGGGCGGGCCGTGACGAGGATCGCGGAAAAGGATCCAATTCGAACGGTCAACCGACCTGGGGATTCAGCGACCCGATAGCCCATCAGACGGAGGCGGTTCGCCAGGTACGCGAGCGCCGCCCCCGGTTCCGCCCGTACGTCCCGCACCGGGTACTTCGGGAGGAACGTGATTCCGAGGAACGCGCCCCCCGCCACAATGATGCCGAAGAAAAGCACGAAGAAGAGCTCGAAATGTGAGAAGGCGTAGAACAGGAGGGCGGCATCGGTTCCCGCCGCGGCGACTAGCGCCAAGACTTCGGAACGCATCGCATCCACCTAGTGCGACAGACGTCGCCCACTGGATAGGAGTAACTCCATCCGAATACGTGTCCCGGGCGGGGTACTTTCGGTCACCTCTCCCCTCCGCCCCCGCCTTTATATCGCCATCGCCATCGAATCGAGGGGAAG
>VBME01000188.1 GCA_005878995.1 Methanobacteriota archaeon
AATCCCGGGCCCGACGTTGCGGTGGCGGAACGCGTGCCGGTCAGCGCGGCGCCGGTCGCCATCGTAATCGCGGCGATCTCATCCTCCGTCTGGACGACGAGAATCGAGGCGGCCTCTTCCTTCGGTGTCGAGGCGTCGGATTCCGAGTGGAGGCCCGACCCGTTGAGGTCGAGCACCTCGTTCTCCTCGAGGAACTCGCTCTCATCGGACGCAGGGGTGATCGGGTAGTACGTCTGGAATCGCATTCCTCCGTACAACTTGCCGAGGCCTGTCGCTTGGCTTCCGGTGAGGAAGAGCCTGGCCTCCGTCCGCGGGAGTTTCTCGAGACGGTACGGGAACTCTGGCACGAGGGTCTGGGCGATGTCGTACGCCTTCCGTCCGCCGGCCGCGTTCATGTTCACGACCTTCGCCTTCGCCCGGAACACGTCCTCGAGGCCGCGTCGCATCATTTCGAAATCGAAGCCGAGGATTCCGAAGGACGCGCCGACCGCCAGCATGTTGACGACGCGGGAGATCTTGCTCAGCTGGTCAATCTGGAATTCATCCGCGACCTGTTCGAGCAAGTCCCTGTACGGAATCGGGACGAGCGCCACACCGCGTTGTTTCGACGCGGCGAGCATGTCGTCGATGGTCTCGCCAACGCCGCGCGAAATCAGATAGGTGCGGAGGTCGGCATCGAGCCGCTTCTCAATCGTCGGGATGTCGGAGAGGCGCGTCTTTCCGAGAGAGGGGTCGTAGACAATCGCGCCGTCGTCCGTGACTTCACGGGCGTGCCGGAAGAGGGTCTCGGCCTCGAACGTGGCGAGGACGTTCACGGCGTCGACGTGGGACCGCACCACGTCGGAGCGGGCGCGCAAGGCGAAGTACGAGTGCTCGCCCATGATGTTCGAATAGAACTCGCGCTTCCCGAAGATGTTCAGGCCGCCCGCGGCGCAGGCACGTGCGAACACGTTCGCGGAGGAGTCGACGCCGCTCCCTTGGGGACCTCCGATCATCCACGAGAGGTCGTTCACCGTCTTGACGGAGCTCATCGGGCCAACCCTCCGTCACGCCCGAAGGCGAGGGCCTTCATGGAACTTTACCAATTCCGGCCGTGGGAATCGCGATGACCCGCTCGACACACGTGAGGGACGGATGCACACCTTATCAAACCTTTCTTCCCGTTTCCATCTCCGCGGATTCGGTCGCATCGTCTACGGAGCGGGCGGGGACGATGTGTCGAGTTTCGGCGCGCGGCCGCGCGGGAGGACGAGCTGCTGCATGAACCCCTCCATGAATTGGAACCGGTTCCGCAAGGTGACCTCGCTGACGCCGGCGATCTTCGCAATCGCCTTCTGCGGACGGCGCTCGCCCGATGCGAGGGAAGCGAGGTAGATCGCGGCCGCCGCAGTCCCGGAGGGAGACAGGGACATGGAGCTATCGATCTTCTCCAACTCCTTGAGGATCTTGTGGGCTTCCGCCTCGACCGCGTTCGAGAGCCCGAGCCGCGAACAGAAGCGGCTCACATAGTCCGTCGGTCGGGACGGCGGCACTCGGAGGGTCAGCGTCCTCAGGCACGCCCCGTACGCCTTGCCGATCGTCTTCTTGCGGACGCCGGTGACTTGCTGCAGCTCATCCAGCGTCCGCGGGACGCCGTCGATGCGACACGCGGCATAGACCGCGGCTGCCACAATCGCTTCGATGGACCGACCGCGGACGAGGCCCTTCTCGAGCGCCTTTCTGCAGATGAACCCCGCCTCGTCTTTCACGGGACGTGGCAGGCCCATCAGCGACGCGACGCGGTCCAGGGACCGAATCGTCTCCGGTAGGCTTCGCTCCCCCGGGCGGGAGTGGCCGGAGTGACGTTGGAGCTTGCGCATCCGATAGAACTTCTCCCGCTCTCGCAACGGAATCGTGTTCCCGCGGGCGTCCTTGTTCGCGAGCGGGATGACCGTCGTCAAGCCGGACGAACCCGCGACGTAGCTTCGGGGCGCTCCAGTTCGGGCGAGCCGGTCGTTTTCTTCCACGGAATAGGCGGCCCACTCGGGGCCCTCGTCGATCGCACTCTCGCTGACTACCAGGCCACAGGAATCGCAGACAAGCTCGCCGCGCGCGTAGTCGCGCACGAGATGTTCGCTGCCGCATTCGGGGCAGACCCGGTCCTCTTCGACCATAGGTTCTGCCGGCGTGCTGCTCGGCATAGGATGCCTTCCGCTCGCTAGACTTCGGCGGTCCTCGTAAATATAACGTGCTTATATTATACCTTGTCATCGTGGCCGGTGACAACTTCAAGGCCCCTGCGCCGGAATGGAGTGGCTGACACGTCCAGGACGAAGGACGTCCTAACCGTCGGTGACGCTTCCCGCGGCGCCTGTCCAAGCCCGGTTTGAACCCGGCGAAGGCGGCCCCCGCCAAGCGTCGATCGCTCGCACCGCCCGTTGGATCGCGGCGTCGGGCGCCCGATGCGAACGAACCTTGACAACCTTAATGACCTCTACGCCCTGTCTGCGCGTCGCGGGATGCGAATGACAGACTACCGCATCGAGAAAGACTTCCTCGGGGAACTGAAAGTCCCCAAGGATGCGTACTGGGGCGCCCAGACGCAGCGGGCGATCGAGAACTTCCCGATTAGCGGGATTCGGTTTGGCCGGCGGTTCATCTATGCCCTTGGCTTAATCAAGATGGCGTGCGCGCAGACGAACGTGGAGCTCGGGCTCCTAGACAGCAAACTCGGCAAGGCGATCGTCCAAGGATGCCAGGAGGTCATGGACGGGAAGCTCGACGCTCAGTTCCCGCTCGACATCTTCCAGACGGGCAGCGGGACCTCCACGAACATGAACGCGAACGAAGTGATCGCGAACCGCGCGAACGAGATCTTGGGCCACCCGCTCGGCGAGAAAGGGGTCGTCCATCCGAACGACCATGTGAATATGGGCCAGTCCTCGAACGACGTAATCCCGACGGCCATCCACGTCGCGGCATTGATGGAGGTCGACCAGAGCCTCCTGCCTGCGCTGCGGGAGCTGGAGGAGAGCCTCGCGAAGAAGGCGAAAGAATTCGACCCGATCGTCAAGTCAGGAAGGACGCACTTGATGGACGCCACCCCAATCCGTCTGGGCCAAGAATTCTCCGGATACCAGTCCCAGATCGACCATGGGATCCGACGGGTCTCCGCCGCCCGCGCGGCGCTTGCGGAGCTCGCGATCGGAGGAACCGCGGTCGGCACCGGCATCAACGCCCACCCGGACCTCCCCGGCCGAGTCGTGGAGAAAATCAGCGCGGCGACGAATACGAAGTTCCGGGTCGCCGAGAATCATTTCGAGGCGCAGGCGGCTCAGGACTCGCTCGTCGAAGCGAGCGGCGCGATCCGGACCGTCGCGGTGTCCATGATGAAGATCGCGAACGACCTGCGATGGCTCGGATCCGGGCCTCACGCGGGTCTGCGGGAGATCAACCTCCCCGCCGTCCAACCCGGATCCTCGATCATGCCGGGCAAGGTCAATCCGGTGATCCCGGAGGCGGTCATGCAGGTCGGCGTCACCGTGATCGGGAACGATGTGGCGATCACGGTCGCGAACACCCATTCGAACCTCGACCTTTCGACGATGATGCCGGTCATGTCCCAGCGACTCCAGCAGAACATCGAACTCCTGGCAAACGTCGCCCGCGTGTTCGCCCACAAGTGCATCGACGGGATCACCGCCAATGTGGATGTCCTGCAACGCTACGCCGAGTCGAGTCCCGCGATCGCGACGAAGCTGAACCCGATCATCGGTTACGAGAAGGCGGCGGAGATCGCGAAGGAAGCGGGACGCACCGGGAAGACCGTGAAGCAGCTCGTGATTGAGAAGGGGATTCTGAGTCCCGAAGAGGCGGAAAAGGTATTGGACCCGAGGCACCTCACGGCCCCGAGCAAGGACATGCTCGGAGGCGGAGGCGGGTGAGTTATCGGCGAGTCAAGGATCCCACGGAAGTCGTCGTGATCTTCAAGACGCACGTACGCGACGGAGCTGACACGGCGGAGTACAACCGGGCCTCCCGCCGCATGCACGAGCTCGTCAAGGAGGTCCCCGGGTTCATCTCAATCAAAGGGTTCACGTCCGAAGACGGGGAGGAGATCGACATCGTCCGCTTCGAGAACGAAACGGCACTCGAGGCCTGGCGGATGCAACCGGAACACCGCAGGACCCAGGACCGCGGCCGGCGAGAATTCTACGATCGCTACTCCGTACAAGCCTGCAAGGTGGTCCGCGACTACGAGTGGACGCTCGACTGATCGGGTCGGGGCGAAAGGTCTTTCCTCCCGACGGGCCATGCCGAGGACAAGGGAGGTGGTATGAACGCGCCATGACGCGACGGAAGCCCCCCCGGGCCCGGATTAGGCCGTTTCGCATCGCCGATGCCGCGGACTTGTGCCGCATCTACCCGATGTTCTTCGTCGACAACGCAGTGTGGTACGGCAACAGCCGCATCACGGTCGCGGAGGCCGACGGCCGGGCGGTCGGCTTCGTCATGTGGGGGCCGGCCTTCGAGCCCGCGTGGTTCGACCGCGGTGTGGACCGGTGGGCGGAGCTCCACGAGCTCCACGTTCTTCCGGACTACCAAGGTCGGGGAATCGGGACGCGGCTCGTCCTTGCGGCAATCCGCCAAGCTCGCGACTCGGGCTATCGGGTAATGTACCTCGTCGCGGAAGAGGAAAACGCGCCGGCCCGGCGAGTCTACGAGAAGAACGGCTTCCGGGAGCACAATCGGATCGTGCGCTACAAGGTCGATCTCTAGGAGTGGGCACGGTGCGCCAGTCCGCGGTCAGCCGCCGACGAGCTTCTCCGTATCGATCTGCGCCTTCTGCAGCCGGCCGGAATAGTCAACGTAGATCGTCTTCCAGTACGTGAACTCCTCGAGCGCGGTGGTCCCGGCTTCCCGCGTGTCCGTCGGCCCCGTCTCCTTCGTTCCCCCGAATGGAAGCTGAACCTCGGCTCCGATCGGAGGCGCATTCACGTACGTGATTCCGGCCTCGAGGTCATTCATGGCACGGAACGCCCAACGGAGGTCGTTCGTGTAAATGCTTGAACTCAGCCCGTATTTCACGGAGTTCGCGATCGCCACGGCGTCCTCGTAGTCCTCCGCCTTCAACACGCTGAGGACCGGGCCGAAGATTTCCTCTTGGGCCAGGCGCTTCTTCCGATCCACCTCGAAGATCGTCGGGGCGATGAAGAAGCCGCGGTCGTACCCGCCTCCCTTCAGCTTCTGTCCGCCGGTGAGCAGGTGGTCCCCCTCTTTTCTGCCGATCTCGATGTAGTCGAGGACCTTCTTCTCCTGGTCCAGGGAGGCGACCGGCCCCATATCCGTCTTCTCGTCGATTGGATTGCCCACCCGGAGTTTCTTCGTGCGCTCGACGAGTTCGTCGACGACTTCGTCATAGATCTTTCGGTGAACAATCAGACGGGAGGCGGCGGTGCACCGCTGTCCCGCGGTCCCAAACGCCCCGAACAGTACGCCGTCCATCAGCAGGTCGATGTCCGCATCGTCCAACGCGAGGATCGGATTCTTCCCGCCGAGTTCGAGGCCCACCTTGATCATCTTCTTCGCCGCGCTCTCGTACACATGTTTCCCCGTCTCGACGCCGCCCGTGAACGAGATCGCGCGAATGTCGGGATGGGACACGAGGCCGTCGCCCACGACGGAACCCGTGCCGGTTAACATGTTGACGACCCCAGGTGGGAATCCCGCTTCGTCGAGGACCTCGACGAATCTCGCGGCGCAGAGCGGCGTCAAGGAGGAGGGCTTGAGGACAAAGGAGCAACCCGCGATGAGCGCGGCCCCGCTCTTCCAGGCGGGGATCGCCATGGGGAAGTTCCAAGGGGTGATGAGGCCCACGGGCCCGATCGGCTGCCGGACCGTGAGGCACATCTTGTTCGGGAGTTCCGACGGCACCGTCTCTCCGAACATGCGGCGGCCTTCGCCGGCCGCGTACTCGTAGAAGTCGATGACCTCCTGCACGTCGCCGCGGCCTTCCGCGATGACCTTGCCCATCTCTGTCGTGACGGTCCGCGCGAGATCCTCCTTTTTCCGTCGAAAGATTCGAGCGGCCTCGAGGAGCAGCTCACCACGCCGAGGAGCCGGCGTATTCCGCCATTTCTCGAACGCGGCCTTCGCGGAGTGGACGGCCTCGCCCATCTCCTCCACTGTCGCGTTCGGGAAGGTCGCGAGGACCTCGCCCGTGGCCGGGTTGCGCGTCTCGAAGCGTTTCCCCTCCGATTTCCGCCATTTGCCGGCGATGAAAAGGCCGTATTCTTGGACCATGACCCAGCCCTCGGTCGCAGAAGGCGGGGCTAGGCTATGACCCTATCGTGGGAACCGCGCGCGTCCTCGAGGATGCCCCGCTTCGTGATGGCTCTCGCCGCCCGTCGAAGGTCCGCGGCGATGAGGTCGGGCGACCAGGGACGGACCTCCGCCGCGAACCGCTTGCGCCACGTCGCGGATCCGACCCAGGCCGTCCGGCACCCGAACGCCCGGCCCGTCTGCACGTCGAGCGGCTTGTCGCCGACCATCCAGGCCATGCGCGGTCTCACGCCGAGGTCCCGCGCGGCGGCGAGGAGCATCCCGGGCCGCGGCTTGCGGCACGCGCAGTCCGAGAGGACGTTGTGCGGACAATAGTAGATCTCCGCAATCCGCACGCCTTCCTTCTCCAATGCGGCGAGCATCGTCGCGTGAATCCGATCGAGTTGCCGCTCGGGCAAGAGTTTCCAGCCCGCCGCGTCTTGGTTCGTCACGATCGCGAGGCGCCACCCGGCGTCCTGCAGGAGCCGCATGCCATCGATCGCTCCCGCGAGGAATTCGAACTGATCGGGGCGGCGGACGTACCCGGCCCGTCCGCGGTTGATCACGCCGTCCCGATCGAGGAACACGGTCGGACGGTCCACAGGCTTCGTCCCGTTCGCCAGGCCGTGTCGTTTCACACGGAGCGCGCGCCTCGCGTCCGAGGACTGAAGGAAGAAATCGACGAGCCCCCACTTCGCGAATGGGTTCCGGGTCAACGTGAGCGCCTTGTCGACCGTGAACCACGCGGCGTCTTCAATCTCGTCGGATTTGAGGTGAAACTCTTCTGAAGTCAGATGGCCCTTGTAGACGAAACCAAGCGTGTACGCAGGCTTCCCCGGAAAGCCGGAGACGTAGACGTTGAGGAGGCTGTCGAGGACAATTCGAACGCCAATCTCCTCCCTCGCCTCTCGCTCGACTGCGGCCTGGGGACTCTCCCCATAGTCCATGAAGCCGCCGGGCACGTTCCAGTGGCCCTTCGAGAAACCGCGGACGGCCTTCACCATCAGGACCCGCGGCCCTTTGGACAGGATGACCTCCGACACGCAACGGATCAGCGTCGTGTAGATCGCGCGCTTCACGAGCGGGT
>VBME01000189.1 GCA_005878995.1 Methanobacteriota archaeon
CTCGGGAAGGATTCATCGTGACCTGGGACGTGGACAGCCGAGACGCTGCCCAGTGCGCGAGGGTTCGTCGTTTCATCTTCGGCTACACGCTCAACGGCGGCGCGAAGCGGTACCGATATCCGGGATTTACAACGCGGGATGGGGTGCGATATCTCGGGCAATCCGTGCTCTTCGTTCCGACGGATCTGCTTTCAGAGCTGCGTCAATTCCTCCGTTCACAAAGAGTCGACCACGTCATCACGACGGCGTGGCTCGGTTCCGTCATGCCCAGTTGAGCATAATCTGAATCGAAGCCTCTACCAATCGAGAATGGAGTCCTCTTTGTGCCCAGTTGGGCATAATCACCGCTCGGCCAATATTCGAGAGCCGCACATATGCCCAGTTGAGCATAATCGGTGCGCTTTTTCTATGCCTTCGTCTTCCCGGCTCCCATGGCCCCTTTCGCGAAGCGCGTCCTTTCGATCGAGCCCTCTCCCACGGTCCGCATCAGCGACCTCATCGCGGAGTCCCAGGGGCAGGGGAAGAAGATCCTCTCCCTGGCCATCGGAGAACCGGATTTCCCGACGCCCGCGCACATCGTCGAAGCGGCGAAGAAGGCGCTCGACGACGGCTTCACGAAGTACACTGCCGCTCCCGGAATCCGCGAGTTGCGTGAGGCGATTGCGGAGAAGTCGCAAAAGGAGAACGGGATTCCTGCGACGCCCGAGAACGTGATCGTCGCGCCGACGAAGCACACGCTCTTCATGACGTTCATGGCCCTCCTCGACTCCGGGGACGAAGCGCTCGTCCCGGATCCCGGCTGGGTCTCCTACGCCCCGATGGTGACCCTCGCGGGCGCGAAGCCCGTACCGATCCGCGCCGCGGACGAAGACGGTTTCGTGCCGTCGACGGAGACCGTTGCGGATGCGATCACCCCGCGGACTCGGCTCATCGTCCTCAACTCGCCGTCGAATCCCGCCGGTTCGGTGTACACACGGGCCCAGATGCGCGGCCTCGCGGATCTCGCGGCGGACCACGACCTCACGATCGTGAGCGATGAGATTTACGAGAAGATCCTGTACGACGGCGAGCACGTCTCGCCCGCATCCTTGGAGGGCATGTTCGATCGCACCGTCACCGTGAACGGCTTCTCGAAGACCTACTCGATGACGGGCTGGCGGCTCGGCTGGCTCGTCGCCCCGACGCCCTTGTATCGGCAAATCGTGAAAGTCCAGGAGCACACGATCACGTGCGCGACCGCGTTCGCACAGAAGGCGGGCGTCGCCGCTCTCCGAGGGCCGACCGGTCCACTCAAGACGATGGTCGATGAATTTCGGGCGCGGCGGGACGTCGTCCTCCGAGAGCTCAAGAAGATCGACCGAGTCTCGACGGATCGCCCGAGCGGCGCCTTCTACGTCTTCCCGCGCGTGAACGTCGGACTCGACAGCGCGACCCTTGCGGAACGGATCCTCAAAGAGGCGAACGTCGCGGTGACCCCGGGGAGCGCGTTCGGTGAAGCAGGAGAAGGCCACCTCCGTCTCTCGTATGCCGCCTCCCGCGAGACGATCGTCGAAAGCATCCGCCGAATCGGCGAGGTGCTCAAGAACATCGGATGAGCCAATCGGCCGGGGCGAACGCCAGCGCGCACGCCTAGCCCTTCGATCCGCGAGACCGCAGGAGCTCCGCGACCGCGGCGTGGCCTTCTTTGATCGCGTCGTCCGCGGGCGTGTGGCCTCCATCGCGCACCGCGTTCGGATCGGCGCCATGGTCGAGGAGCATCCGGACGACCTCGAGGTTCCCGTGTTGCGCGGCTTTGTGGAGCGTCGTGGCGTTCCCCTCGCTCCGCGGATTCGGGTCCGCCCCCGCCGCGAGCAGGATTCGCACGGCCTCCGCGCGGTTCCCCGAGACCGCGGCGTCGACGGCCGTGTTCGCGAACCGGCTCGGCAGCTTGAGGTTCACGTCCGCCCCGTGCTCGAGGAGGACCTTGATCGCCTCCGGGTGTCCGAAGAACGCGGCGAGCCCGAGCGGGGTGAAGCCCTCCTCCTTGTTCGGCTCGTTGACCCGCACTCGGGATTGTCCCAGGATCGTCTTGAGCCGCCGCTCGTTCCCGACCGTCGCGGCCTCGTAGAGGTTCAACGCATCCTCCGGCGTACGGTCGAGCAACGTCTTGACCGCGTCCGCCGCGTCGTAATACATCGCCGTCAGCACGAGCGTGCCGTTCGGGGTGTGCATCCGAAGGAGCGAGGGATTACGGTCCAGGATCGAGGCCAGCTTCGTCGCATCGTTCTTCTGGGCGGCCTTGAGCAGGTCGTCTTCGTCCCCCATCGCAGCGCCTCCGGAGCGGAGTCGGTCCCGGGGCTAAGAAGGTTGCGACGGGTCACGTGACGACTTGCGTCTCCCCGCACGAGGGGCACATGACCTCGATCGGGCGACGGCTCGTCGTGAGGTCGATCGGCTTTCCGCACCGCCGGCAGTTGACGGACATCGGCGTGGCGGCGGGCGCATGCGTCGCTCCCTCGGGAGGCGGCGGGGGCGTTCCCCGATGGAGGAATCGGAAGCCGCCGCCGGTGCGCCGCCAGAGCCCGACGACCCCGACGAGCACCAGCAGGAAGAGGAGCCCGAGGACGATCGCGTAGACCGGCGCACCTCCGACGTCCGTGGACCAGAACCCGACCCCGCCCGCCGCCATCGGGACCGACTGGATCGCCGTCGCACCCGTGCTCGCTTCGCTCGCGAACAGGACGATGCCGCCCCCACCGGTGCCGCCCGGGAGGGTGAGGGTGAAGTCCGCCGCCGGGGCGGTCGTGATTGCGGTCGCGGTCACCGCGCCGATCGTCAGGCTCCAGCGGAACTGACTGGGCCACGACGCGGGTCCGCGCGCGGTCAGCGCGAGGCGCGCGTGGATCACCTCGCCCGGCACATACGAAGGCTTGTCGAACGTCACGCCGAGCACGAACCCGCTCGCCTGGGCGATCGTGGCCAGCGCCTGCGTGCTGTTCCCGCGGTCCGTCGCCGTCACGCGGAACAGGTAGAACCGACTCGACGGGTTCGGCGTTGTGAAGGAGAAGAACGTGTAGTTGGTGGCGCCGGAGAAGACGACCGTCGCCGCCGAATCGTCGACCTCGTAGGTGTAGGTCGGCCTCGTGATCACGTGGGACGCCACGCTGTAATACGCCGAAATCGTGTCGCCCGGATTGTAGTCGCCGCGGTCGAGGCTGAGCGCCATGTACGCGGGCGCAACCGCCGCGCTCTGGACCGGGCTGCCGACGACGAGGCCTTGCCCATCGTTCACCGTGACGTCGAACCGGAGGGTGCCCGTGTAGGACAGCGCGATCGGGTACAGGAACGTCGCGGGCCCGTTCGCGGTCTGGTTCAGCAACCGGAAGAAGAAGTCGCGGACGCGCCAGGTGTACGTGTAGTTCGCCGGCGCCGGCGTGCGGTACACGATCGCGGTCGCGCTCGCGGTGTCTCCGCTCAGGTACGACGATTTGTCGAGGACCACGGTCACCGTCATCGCGGCCGCGGGCTCGATCGGGCGCGGCGCCGCTCTCGCCGTCGAGGCGACCGACACAGCGACCGCGAGGAAGGCAATCACAAACACGAGGCCGAGGGCTTGGGCCCTCCAGCGGCGGGCAAATGACATGCGACGTCCCATCCCGGAGTCCGCGGGAAAGTCCCGCGGACGGCGCCGCATCGTGTCTGACCTACTTAATCATTTGGTCGGCTATCTGTCCGACTTCCTCCGGGAACGGACTGCGTCGGACTCCCGGCGTGGAGGCGTGCGAACAAGTCATCCGCGCGAGCCTTCCACGGAGCCGCGTCCGCGCCGCGGCCTTGCGCTTCGTACAGTTGCGCGAGGTCCTGGTAGCGGCTCGCCAGGGAATACGGATTGTCGAGCCGCGCGATGAGCTCGACGGATCCGAGCAGGTTTTGCTCCGCCTTCGCCCAGTCGCCGCGCTTCGCGAAGACGAGGCCGAGGTTCGCTTGGGCGGTCGACACGGCGACCGGATCGCCGATCGTCTGCGCGAGGCGAAGCGCGCGTTCGGCGCTCGTCGCCGCGGCCTCGACTGCCTCGAGGCGCAGGAAATTCTCGACCGCATTCGCAAGGGCGATTGAGGCGAACCGCACGTCCCCCGCACCCAACGCGATTTCCGCGGACCGCTCGAACGCGACGGCGGCCTGGTGGGGCTCGCCTTCCCGGCTTAGGACAATGCCGAGGTTGATCTGGATCGCGGCGTCGTCACGCGTCCGGTGGCGGGACATCGCCGCGGCTTCGGTCAACCGGGCCTTCGCCCGAGGAATGTCGCCTTGTGCAATGAGCGCGGCGCCGAGGTCGACCAGGGCGCGAATCTTTTCCCGAGAGCCATCCTCGAGGATCGTCGCCGCACGCTCGAGATGCCCGATGGCGGCGCTCATGTCCCCGAGGCGGCGCTCGACCGCACCGAGAGCGCGAAGCGCCTCCCCCTCCGCGGTCCGGTCGGAGAGCGCGGCGGCTTCTTGGACCGCCTCCCCCAGCATCGTTCTCGAGTCCGCGTACGAGCCGAGCCGGTTCGCGATGCGGCCGAGTCGGATGCGGGCCCGGAGCCGTTCCGACGGCGCGCCGCCCGCGACGATCCGCTCGAGCACGGCGCGGGCCTCCGTGAACTTGCCCAGGAACATCTCGGCCTCCGCCAGGAGCTCCTCGAGCCGGGGGTCCCGCGGCACGCGGAGCAACGCGGCCTCCAGGTCGCCCGCGTGTGCGCTCTCCGCGAATCCCGGGCCGATCTCGATCAGGCGGCTCGCGGCCCCCTCCAGGTCGCCCGCCTCGATCCGATGGTGCGTTTCCTCCAGGCCGTCTCCCCGGTCCGCCCAATAGGCTGCGGCGCGCGCGTGGGCGGCACGCCTCTGCGTGTCCGGCATCCGGCGGAGGAAGAACTCCTTGACCAGATCGTGGACGAGGTAGCCTTCCACGCGGTGGTCCAGGAGCGCCCGCCGACCGAGTCGACGGAGCTGGGACACGGTCGCACCGAACACCTCGGGCGATCGTGCGGGGCGCCGGAAGACCGCGAACGTCCGGAGGAGACTTTCCGCTTCGTCGTCGAGGCCTTCCAGGACCGTCTCCAGCACGTATCGTTCCGTCTCCACCGCCCCGGCGTCGAGCCCGCTCGCGGCGAACATCTCCAGCGCGAGCGGGTGGCCTCCGGTCGCCGCGATGACCTGACGCGTTTCCCCTGGAGCGAGGGCGGCCCCGCGGGATGTGAGGAGTGCCGCCGCGGACCCATCGTCGAGGCCATGGAGCCGGACCTCGAGGACCCGTCCCCGCGCGAGGTCGGGCCGTTCGAAGAACGTCGGCTGGGTGCGGCTCGCGACGAGGATCTTCGCGTCCGGGGGACGTTCGACGAGGGCGCGCAGGATCGCGTCGGCGGGCGGGCAGGCGTGGAGGTCGTCGAGGACGAGGGCGAACCCCGCGAGGTCCTCGCGTAAGACCGCGATCGCTTCCACCGGGTCGTACGCGGGACGGGTGATCGCCGCCTTCAGTCGACGCCGGCCTTGGCGGGCCAGGAAGTCCGCGAAGGAACTCAGGAGGCCGTGGGCATCGTCGTGGGCGTAGAGCCGACGGACGAGCGTCGGCCGTCCGGCCTGCGGGAAGATGTGCGACACGAGCGCGGACTTCCCGATCCCCGCGACGCCGATGACGACCGCGACCGCGTTCGAGTCGGAGGCGAGCCACTCCGTCAGGATTCGAACTTGTTCGGTCCGGCCGAAGAACGGATGGCTGGGGACCGCGGCTCCCGGCCGCGGCGCGGGCCGCGGGAGCTCAACGACCTCCGCCGCGAGGACCCGCTGGACGGCCTCCGCCTCCCGTAACCCGGCGCGCCGGAGCACCTCGATCGCCTCCGCCCCCGGCACAATCCGTCGTCCGTCGGCGCCCGACAGCTCCACGGTCCGGGTCCGCGCGTGGTCCCGCATCCGTCGGGAGACCTCCTGTCCCGCCGGGGTGAGTTCGTACACCTTCCGCCGGGAGCGCGCGTTCGTGACGTGGGCCATTCGCTCGCCGACCTTCCCCGTCGATTTCAGGCGCTTCAATTCGAGCGCGACGTGGGCGCGGCTCAGCGCCAGGGCGGCCGCAATCCCATCTTGGGTCATCTCGACGGGGCACTCGTAGGCGTCCGCGTGCCGCAGAAATCCCGAGAGGTGGACGAGAATCCGCTCTCCCACGGTGACGCTGGGCAAGATCCCTCCGCCCCTCCGGCCCCGGTATCGAGCGGACGTTACTTAACGATGCGGTCCGCGGCGTCGGTTAGGCGATTCGCGCGATAATTTCCGGGAGCGCCGTGAGGTCGGTCGCTTCCGCGTCCGGCCTCGGGTCGCCGGGTCCGCGATGCACGTTCGCGCGGTTCACCCACACGGTCCGTATGCCGAGGCGCGATGCGCCCGCGATGTCCGCATGGAGGGAGTCGCCGACGTGGACGACGTCCTGCGGTCGGACCTGGAGGGATTCGAGGGCCGCCTCGAAGATCCGCGGGCGCGGCTTGTACGTCCTCGCGGATTCCGACGTGATGACCGCGTCGAACCGCAAGCCGTTTCGTTCCAGGATGTCGATCAGGAATTGGTGGTCCGCGTTCGAGACGACGGCCCGCGGAATTCCGT
>VBME01000014.1 GCA_005878995.1 Methanobacteriota archaeon
CACGCCCTCGTGGGTGACATCGGCGAACAGGAACAGCAGAATCCCGGCGGAGAAACTAACGAGCGCGGTCCTCCATCCTAGGGACAGGCGCTTGAAGATCCAAAGAGGCGCGAGGCCGATGTAGACCGGCACCAGTCCCGCAACGAGGCCGAGAAACCCGGCGTAGAGCACATCGGTCAACGCGGCACCCGTTTCGACTCTTGTATAACGCTGTTATAGATAATTCCTTGGATAAAGTCGGCCGCGATTCGTTGCACCGCCTGTCGCGAGTCGACTCGGCCGCGCACTACGGGTTGATCTTGATGACCTTCGTCGGGCAGGCGGTCTCGCACGCCATGCAGTCGATGCAGTCCGACTCCCGGATCATGTCGGACTTATCACATCGATACTTATCCCACTCCTCGCCGCCTTTCTCGATGATCTTGTCGTTCCCTGTGCCTTTCTTGCCGGGGGCGAGAAGCCACTCGAAGACGTCCACCGGGCAGACGTCCATGCAGACGCCGTCGGCAACGCACCCGTCGAAGTCTACGGCCACATGGAGACCGTGGATCCCGAGTTTCGTCGGATACGGGTTCCCGCTGGCATCTAGCCGCTCGGTGCCCTCGGCGAAGACCTTGTGATCGAAGTGGGTTCCCGTTTCCGGATATTCATCCGGCTTGTTCATGAAATCGGGGTCGATCGGTTTTGCGTTGAAGTCCACTTCGCGCGACACTGCGTCGCCTCCTTTGGGTAAGCCCGGCCCTCGTCTCTGGGGCCAGGCAACCGCTCGTATACGCCCTCCCTTTTTTACCTTTCCGGTATTATTGCGTCCATCGCGCACGGACTCGCAGTTCGCCGCTATGGGAATCTGATTCCCACAGATTCTTCGAAAGCTATTTCGACGGACCCCGCCTGACCGACTCCGTGGCGAAGCGACTCGGGACGCGGACCCGCGCGGTTCACGGCCGGCGTCCGAAGGGCCACGGCCCGATCGTCACACCGATCTACGCGAGTTCGACGTGGGAGTTGGAATCCGCGCGCCAAGGCGCCGATTTTGCCGTCGCGACGGCGCCCGAAGCGTATTACACCCGATGGGGGAACCCGACGCTCCGCGACCTCGAAGATGCGCTCGCGGACCTGGAGGGTGGTGACGCCGCCCTCGTCACGGGTTCCGGGATGGGCGCGATTGCCTCCGCGATCCTCGCGTCCGTGGACGCCGGCGACCACGTGGTCGCCGGAGCGAGCTTGTACACCGCGACCACGGAGATTTTTACACGTCTCCTTCCGCGCTTCGGCGTCACAACGACGTTCGTGGATCCGCGTCAACCCCGGGCTTGGAAAGAGGCCGTCCGACCCGAGACCCGCTTGGTGTACATCGAGACTCCCGCGAACCCGACGATGATGATCACGGACATCCGGGGGGCGGTGGACGCCGCGAAGGCCGTGGGGGCGACGACCTTGGCGGACAACACCTTTGCGTCGCCAATCAACCAGCGTCCCCTCGCGCTCGGGGTCGACGGCGTGCTCCACAGCGCGACGAAGTACCTGGGGGGCCACAGCGATGTCGTCGCGGGGGCCGTCGTCACCGCGAAGAAGCCCTTGTTCGACCGCATCTGGTTCACGTACAAGATGTTGGGGCCGGCGCTCGGGCCCTTCGAGGCGTTCCTCGTCCGGCGGGGACTCAAGACGCTCCCCCTCCGGATGCAGGCCCAGGGCGCGAGCGCCCAAGCTCTCGCCGAGTTCCTGGAGTCCCAGCGGGCCGCCGTCCGCGTCGTCCATTACCCCGGCTTGCCCTCCTTCCCCCAGCACGCGCTCGCTCGGAAGCAGATGTCGGGTTTCGGCGCGATGCTCAGCTTCGAGTTGAAAGGAGGTCTCCGTGCAGGCCGGCGGTTCGTGGAGTCCGTCGAGGTCGCGACGCTCGCAGTTAGCCTGGGCGGGACCGAAACGCTCGTGCAACATCCCGCCTCGATGACGCACGGCCCGCTCACGGAGGACGAGCGCCGGACGGGTGGAGTCACGGAAGGTCTTGTGCGGGTGAGTGTCGGCCTCGAAGACCCGGAGGACCTCATCGAGGACTTCGACCGCGCGATCCGCAAAGCGTCGCGATAGCAGGATCGGGGCGCGGCAGGCCTACCAGAATGTGGACCGTCAGCGGCTCACGCCAAGCTGAGCCGCGAGGACACGGAGCTCTTCCTCCTTTTTGCGAACTTTCTCCTCGCGGTCCAGGAGGTCCATCGCTTTCTTCTGGATGATTTTCACGCGGTTCTCGACGTCTTTCTTCCACTCTTCCATCGCGGCCGTGGACGGGCCGCCCGCCTTCTCGGCATCCGCCAGGCGGGCTTGGAGCCGGTCAACCTCTGCTTGTAGTTTTGCCGTCTTCGCGTCGAGATCGGCCTGGTCATCCGTCAGGGTCCGCTCCTTTCCTTCGAGGATCTCCGCCCGCGCGTCCAGGGCCTTCTCTCGTTCTTCGACATGCATGAGACGCTCCCGAATCTTCTCCTCTTGATCGAGCACGTCGAGGGCCTTCTTCTGGAGGAATCGCAGGTTCGTGGCGACCTCCGCCTGCATCGTATCGGCCTGGGCACGGAGCTTTTCCGCGTCGCGTTTCATCGCTTCCGATTCCTCGCGCGTCGTGTCCGCGACCCGGCGGGCCTCGTCCGTCGCTGCGCGCTGGCCGTTCAACTCTTGGCGAAGTTTTTCGAGGCCCCGGGTGCCGTCCCGAAGCTCGGCGTCCCGAGCGGTGATTTCGCTCTCTCGAGCCGTCAAAGTCGCCTCGGATGTCTTCAAGGCCTCATCGCGGGCCCGAATCTCCCGCTCCTTCTTATCGAGGTCCTCCATCAAGTTGTCCGCCCGCTGGAGTTCAGTCGCGAGCGTCTGTTCTTTGTTTGTCATCTGCGCGGACTTTGCCTCTAGACCCGCCGTCCGAGATTCCAAGTCTCGCTGTCGTGTTGCGAGCTGTTCGGATAGGGCGGCGAGGCGCGCTGCATCTTGGTCCACAGACGTCTTCTTCGAACGGAGATCCGCTTCCCGGCTCGCGACTTCCCGCTCCGAGGCGGCAATCCGCGACTGCCGTGCCTCGAGATCCTTGGTCGATGCCGCGATACTCATCTCTTTCATGGCCAAAGTGCGCGAGGCCTCCTGAAGCTGGGCAATGTGCGCCTGCGCATCGTGCTCCGCCTTCTCGGCTACCGACCGTCGCTTATCAAGGGAAGCCTGTTGCGTGGTGAGATCCGCCGCCTGCCGTTTCGCCGCTCGTTCGGCTTCCTCCGCGATCAAAGCGCGTCGTTGAGACTCGGAAACGAGCCGTTCGGCCTGCTGTGCCTGTTGCCCGGCCGCGTCCCGCGTCGCCTCAAGTTGTTTCAACTCTTCGGCTCGCCGAGAGGCCCACGTGGAGCGTTCCGATTCGAATGCTTGACGGGCACGAAGGATCTCGTTCTCTTTCGCTTTCAGCTCGGCGAGGCGCGCCTCGGATCGTTGCCATGCGGCCTCTGCCTCGGCGGACTTGGCGGCTAAGGCCTTCGCCTGTGCTTCGACTTTGGACCGCTCGAGCTCAAACTGGGCGAACCACGCCCGCTGGGTGCGTTCGTGTCCCTCGATTTCCTGCGTTCGTCTCGCTAGGTCCGCCGCGCGAGTCTCCGTCGTTGCTGTCAACTGGGCCTGTTGCGATCGCAAGGTCGCTTGGACGGATTCCCACTCCCGGCGCTTCTCCGCGGCCTCGGTTTCGACCCTGCGGACCGTCTGTTCAATTTGCGCCGCGCGTGCATTGAGATCCTGTTCCCGTCGGACGAGGGCCATCGCTTGGGCCGAGAGTTCCGTCATCCGTGCGTCCGTCTGGCGTTCCTTCGATTCCAGTTCCCGTCCTCGCGCTTCAAGATCCTGTTCATCGGCCCGGGATTCCTCCTCTCGCGCGGTGAGCGCCTTCTCCCGCAGCGCCATTTCCTTCGCCTTTGCGCCGAGGGTCTCTTGAAGCGCGGACGAGTCCCGTTCAATCCGTTCTCGCTCTGCGCGGAGTTCCGCCTCCTTGGCCGCGACCGACTGCCGCATCCCCTCGAGCTCGTTCCGGATTTGCGCGGCTTCAGAGTCATACCGGTCCTTCAACTGCGTCAATTCGAGCTCCCGCGATTCGAGTTGCTTCGCCGCCGCCTGGACGTCCTCGTGTTCTCGCTGAAGCCGGAGCTCGGCCTGCCGGAATGTTTCCTCCGATGCGGCGAGCCGGCTCTCTCGCTCGGCCAGCTCACGGCCTTTCGATTCGACCGCCTGGGCGTTCTTCTGGAGATCCGTTTCCATTTGGCGGAGCTCGGCGGTCCGTGCGGCATGCAGTTGCTCGAAGTCGGATCGCTTCGCGGCGATGTCGCTTTCGAGCGCGTCCAAACCTTCCGTCTGCTTCGTGAGTTCAATCGCGTGATGCGCGGCCTCCTCTCGGAGGGCCCGCTCTCTCGATTCAAGTTCCAAAAGCCGCTGCTCGCTCTCGCGTTGGATTCGTTCCGCCGCCTCCTTCATCTCGGAAGCGATTCGGGCGGCTTCTTCCGTCGCCGTCTCGCGACGTTTGAGTTCCTCCTCCGTTCCAGCGATTCGGTCGGTGTCCCCACGGATTCGCTCTTCCCTTTCCTCGACGTCGACCTCTCGGGCCTCGATCCGCATCACGCGATCAGCCCAGGAGGCTCTCATTGTCGAGGTCTCCTCCTCGAACGTCTCTCTCTGTTGCTTCAGCAGCGCCTGTTCGGACTCGAGGGTGCCTTGCCACGTACGACGTTCCTCCGCCCGCTTCGCCTCCTCCTCGCGGAGTCGTCCCGCTTTGCCGTCGAGATCTTTCGCGAGGTCGGTGAGAACGACCTTTCGCGCTTCGAGGTCTGCTCGCGTCTTGTCGAGCTTGGCGCCTTCAATCTCCAGGGTTTCCTCCCGGGCGGCCGTCTCGGCGAAGCGCCGGGCATTTTCATCCACCTGGGCCCGTACGGACTCCTCCTTCTCTCGGAGGGACTGTTCACGGGCTTCGATCTCGATCTCCCGGGAAAGGACCGCCTGGTTCCGTTCCGATTGGGATGCCTCGAAGTTCTCTTTCTCTTGGGCCAGGCGTAGTTGACTCTCTCCCAGGCTCTTGGCCTGCGAGTCGAGATCGGCTCGGCGCCGATTGAGTTCTTCGTCCGCCTGCGCGATCCGCTCCTGGGACTCCCGGCGATCCGACTCGAACGCGGCCCGAGCCTCTCCGAGGACCACGCGATCTTCACCAAGGGTCGTTTCCCGCTCCGCGACCTCCGATGCCCTGTTCTCGAGAGCCGTCGACGTCGCCGCGAGTTGATTGGCTCGAGACGTCAGCTCCGCTTCTCGTGCCTCGAGTTGCTGGGTCTTCTCCGCGAGCTGCATCTCTCCCGGCGCGATTCGCCGCTCGCGTTCGTCCAGGTCACTCGACCTCGCCTGCACGGCCGCTTCGAATTCCTCGGCGCTTTGCACCGTCCCTTCGGCTTTGCGTTGCATCTCTTCGACCGCTTGTCGATCGACCTCGACCGCCTTTCGAGACGTCTCCGCGTCCTCCCTCCCCCGCTCGAGCGCGGCCTCCCGCTCCTTCAGGCTCTTCGTCTGCTCCGCGAGTTCGTTGTTCGCGGTGTCCAAAAGGCCGTTCCGGCGGGCGAGTTCCTGTTCCTGCTCGACAATGGCCGTTTCGCGGCGAGCGAGTTCGGCTTCGCCGGGAGCGATGCGAGCTTCCCGGGCATCCAAGTCGGCTTCACGAGTGCGGGCTTCGTCGAGGCGCTGTTTGACCGCATCCTCGAACTGGCTCTGAATCCGAACGAGCATTTCCCGCGCGAACTCAACCTGCTCCAAGCTGACGGGTCCGTATGCCAAGAGCACGACCGATAGGGCGTCTCCGCGGACGGTTTGGCCGTGGTACTTCGCGACCTTGATTGGCTTCTCGACGGCATCGAGGACGCCCGCGTGCACCGCTTCTTCGTAGGTGACTTGACAGGACGGGTCCAGGATGAATTCCCTGAGCAGCTGACTGCGTTCGTCCACAAGGAAAGCCTTCGCGGGCCTCCACCGGGCGCGTTGCGCGAACATGGCTACCACCACAAAGAGTCCGATAGGCGGGATTGCGAGCACGTACGGAGACTGCCACCACGCCGGAATGGGCGGCGGAGTGACGCTCACCTTCATGTCCGGATCCGACCCGAGCATCGTGAAGACGACTTGTCCCGAACCGTTCACGACACCGCTCGCGAAGGAAGACCCGTCCTTGGTTACGTTGAACAGATGCCCAGCCGTGTTCCCGCCGATTGTCCACGTGATCGTCTGCGTTGCCTCGCTTGAGGTGTGCGTCCACGCATACGAGGATCCGGCGGACCATCCGCCGAACACGGAGATTGTGACGAGGGCTGTCGCGTCGCTGTTCGTCACCGCCAAGTTCGCGACATTCACGGATCCGTCCGCGATCGTCCCGTTCACGGTCAATGCGTTGAAGACGATGCTGTGGCCGGTCTTCGTTAGGATGGCGCCGCTCGTCACCGTCAGAGTCGCAGCCGTTAACGTGGACGAGATCGAAACCGTCCCGGCAATCGTGAGGTGGTTGAACGTCTGACCGGGCGCGACCGAAATCGTCTGGGTTGTCCCGGCAAAGGTCATTGTTGAGGTTCCCGCGGTCAGCGTGGAGCTCACGCCGGAGCTGTCCCAATTACCGAGTACGGTCCAGCTCCCACTCGTCACGACGATCGCGCCGGAGCTGCCGCCCGTCACCGTGACGTCGGACACGGACACCGGCGAGGCGGACGCCATCAGAACGCCGCCGTCCCCGATCATCAATGCGCCACCGACGAGTCCGACGTTGGTCGTCGTAAGGGTCGTGGTCCCGGTCCCGCCCTGAACACGGAGCGCACCGGACCAGACGAGGGCGTTCCCCGCCATCGTGTACACAACCGTTGACGCGCCGGCGTTGAACGTCACGTCGCCGAACTCGGCGGCGCCAGCCGGAAGCGCCGCGAACGCCATGCTTCGGTCCGACGACGAGCTGAAGGTGATGGGGGCCGCGAAACTCCAGGATGCGGATGTCGAGGCGTCCGTCCAGGATCCCGAGACGGTCCACGAACCACCGACCGCAGACACGATGAAACTGGAGGGGCTGCCGACCGTCACATCCCCGCTGACGGAGACGTTCGATGCATGCGTCGTGAGCGCCGCGTTCGCACCGCTCAGCGTCAGCCCGCCGCTGATTGTCAGGGCGTAGTTGGCCGAGGTCGTATCGAGGGAGCCGCTGATCGTCAGGGTGCCCGAAATCGCGATCCCGGACGCCGCGGAAATCGAGCCGCTGATGGTGAGGGTGCCGAACCCGTTGGCAGGGTTCGAGATGCGAACCGTGGCTCCGGGGCCCGTCAGGAGCACGGTCGATGCGATCCCGACGAAAGCGGAACCCGCGCCAGACGTGTCCCAGTTTCCGGAGACGGTCCACGAGCCCGAGGCCGTAATCGTTCCGGAGGTCCCGCCCGTCATTGTGACGTTGGCGACACTCACGGACGACGTCCCCGCGGTCAAGGTCCCTCCGTCGAGGATGGTGAGATTGCCTCCTGCGCCGATGAGCACCAAGTTCGCGGTCACGAGGGCCGCGTTGTTGTCGAGGGTGAGCGTGCCGTTCCAACGCAGGCCGTTCGTCGCCATCGTGAAAGTTGCCGCGGCGGGAGGGCTGAATTGGATGTTGTGGAACTCGGAGACAGTCAGATTGCCGAAGGACATGACTTGTGGCGACCCGGCCGCGAAGACCACCGTTCCGGTTCCCGCTGACCACGAGGTGGACGTCGACAGGTTGGCCCAGGACCCACGGAACGTCCAGGTCCCCGCGCCGAAGGCGATGTAGGAGCCGGCGGACACGCTCACGTCCCCCGTCACCGTTCCTCCGCCCGAAACGGATGTCAGAGCGCCACCGGACAGGATGAGCGTCATCGTCGAAAGCGCGAACGTCGATGTCGCGAGCACCCCGCCGGAAATCGACAGGGTTGCATTGACATTCAGGTCCGACGCAAGCGTCGAGGTCCCGCCGCTCACGGTCATATTGTTGAAGGCTTGCAGGGCGTCGATCGTCGCCGTCGCGGTGAACATCACCGAACCCGTTCCCGGGTTGAAGGTCGCGTTCGTTCCCGTCGCGGTCCAATTTCCGCCCACCTGAATCGTCGAACCGTTTCCGACCAGAGTGCCGTAATTACCGATGGTCACGGCCCCGGCGGTGATCCCGAGGTTGGACCCCGACGTGGTCAAGGTCGTGTTACCGGTAGGGCTGCCACTTGTGTTCTGGATCGTTAGTAGTCCGGAGAGTGTCAGCGGGTTCGTCGCCATCGTGTACGTCAGGCCCGCCACCAGCGTCGCATCGAACGTGACGTGGTGGAATTCGCTCGCGGGAAGATTCGTCCCGGCGAAGGTCATCGTCGTGTTCGCGGAGGCGCGGAAGACGATCGTCCCGGACCCTGCGGCCCACGACGCGCTGGTGGAGGCATTCGTCCACGAACCGCCGAAGGTCCAGGTACCGCTCCCGAATTTGACAAAAGCGCTCGGGGACGAAATGCTGACATTTCCGGAGACCGACCCATCCGATGCGCCGGTCATCTGGATGCTCGAGGTGCCCGAGAGGGTCAGCGAGCCGCCGACCACGAATCCGCTCCCGGTCGAGGCGGCCATGGTGATCGTGCCGCCGGCGTGGGTCACGTTGCCGCTCACAGAGACGTCGTACGCCCCGACGGCAATTGTGCCGCTGAAGCCGCTCGTGTTCAAGGACGCCATGGAGACGTTCCCGCTAATCGTGACGGTGGCCGAAGCGGAATTGCCGTCGAAGAAGACAGGGTTCGTGGGCCCTGGCACCGAACAGCCGAAGCCTCCCCCGGAAGAGGACGCCCAGTGGTTCGAATCGTTCCAGTTCCCACTTCCTTGGACCCAATACCGGTTGCCCGCGCACGGCGCGGCAATGCCCACCTGCATGTCGGGGTCGGAACCGAGCATCGTGAAGACGACCTGCCCGGCGCCGTTGACCGTCCCGCTCGCGAAGGGCAATCCGTCTTTCGTCACGTTAAACAGATTTCCGACCGCGTTCCCACCGATCGTCCACGTGATGGTCTGAGACATTTCGCTCGATGTGTGGGTCCACGCATAGGAGGATCCGACGGCCCATCCGCTGAAGACCGAGATCGTTACGAGGGCCGTTCCGTCGCTGTTCGTGACCGTCAGGTTCGTGACGTTCACGGCTCCATCGGCGATCGTCCCGTTGACGGTCAACGCGTTGAAGACGAGGCTGTGGCCGGTCTTGGTCAGCGTGCTCACGTTGTTCACGGTTAGGCTCGTGGCGATGAGGTCGTACCCAAGCGAGACGGTCCCGGCAATTGTCAGGGACTCGAACTGCTGGCCCGCCCCCAGGGTGATCGTCCGGGCCGACCCCGTGAAGGTGATCGACGAACCCGTCGATGTGAACGCCGTCGCCGAGGACGTGTTCCACGAGCCAGCGAACGAGATCGACGAAGAGGCGAAGCCGAGGCTCGCTGGTCCGACTGAGGAGAGGTCGCCATTGAAGGTCAGCGTTGCGCCCGTCAACGTCAGACTCACAGACCACGAGACGTTCGAGGCGAACGTCGTGGTGATGCCGAAATTGACCGTCAGGCTGGAAAGCTGCTGTGGAACATTGACCGTGCCGCCGGAGGCGGCGATGACCACGGTGGACGTCCCAACCACGAATGCGCCCAGATGCGTATCCATGGATGTGACCGTGATGAGCGACCCGTTCGCGGCCAAGCTACCGCCGGCGTTCACATTCAGCGTCGCGGCGGAAATAGAGAGATTCGACCCGCCGGTGCTGAGGGTCGTGGTCCCGGCGCCGCCTGAGATCGTGAGCGTCCCCCCGATCGTGAGCGCGTTCGAGGCCATGGCGAAAGTCACCGTGGACGCGCCGGAATTGAACGTGACGTTGCCCGCGAACTCCGGGGTCAGATTGCCGAACGTCATCGTTTGCGAGGCAGACGAGTTGAACGTAACTGATGCCGCAAAACTCCACGATACGGACGTGGACGCGTTGGTCCAAGACCCACTAACCGTCCAAGATCCGCCTGCGTTCGTCACATAGGCGTTCGCGGCGCCGATTGCAACATCGCCCATGATCGCGACTGCGGAGGATCGAGTGTTGAGCGCCCCGAAGGTCGCGAGGATGACGGATCCAAAGGTCAGGGAGAGATTCGAGCCTGAGGAATCGAGAATCGTGAATCCCGTCGCTCCGCCCGCGCTGTTCTGGATTGTTACGGAACCCCCGACCGCGAGCCCTCGGCTTGCCATCGTATACGTAGCTCCCGCAGGGACGCTGGAGTCGAACGCGACGGCGCCGGAGAATTCGTTGCCGCTCAGATTGGAACCCGCGAAGGTCATCGACCTCCCCGCGTTCGAAGTGAAAAGGATCGGAGCCGCGAAACCCCATGATGCGGATGTCGTCGCATTCGTCCAGTTGCCGTTGGTCACGGTCCAGGAACCCGTCGCGGAGGAGGTGATGAAGGCCGCGGCCGCGCTGAGGTTTACGTTTCCAACTACGGCGACCATCGACGTCCCCGTGATGAGGGCGCCTGTGATTGTGAGCCCTCCCTGTGCCGCGAGGGCGAAGTTACTCGCGCCGGTGTTCACCGTGCCGTTCACCGTCATTGGTCCGGTAACCATGAGCGCCGCTCCAAGCGTGCTCGTCCCGGCACTTTGGGTCATGGCGTAGAAACTCTGCCCAGCGGCGAGCGTGATGGTTCCCGTGGCCCCGAATGCGACTGTCGAAGTGCCAGCGTTGAACGTCGCGTTCGCGGCATTGGAGGTCCAGCTGCCGTTGTCCGTGATTGTCGAAGCATTTGCCGTCAGCGTCCCGTTCGCGCCGATCGTGAGGCCCGCGATCGTCACAGCGAGATTACTCGCGCCCGTCGTGAGGACCGTGTTCCCCGTGGGACTGGCCGCGCTGTTTTGGATCGTGAGTGTACCGCCACAACTCAGGGGATTCGTCGCCATTGTGTAGGTGACCCCGGCCGTCGCGGTCGTGTCGAACGTCAGGTTGTAGAACTCGGTGCTCGTGGCCTTGAACGTCATCGTCTGGCTTGCGCCGGCGCGGAACACCACGCTGGCGGTCCCGGCGGACCACGAAGCACTCGTTGACGAATTCGTCCACGAGCCTGCGAAGTTCCACGTGGCACCGCCGAAGTTGAAGAACCCGGTTGCGGCGATGCTGACATCGCCGCCGATTGTCTTCGTGCCCGACGCGCCCGCCGCGATTCCTCCGGCCATGTTTGCCGCGAGGGTGCCGACGGTGAGGGACTGTGCCCCGGTCGCCAGGCTCGCTCCGGCGTTTACGGTGAGCGTGCCAGACACGTCGAGCAAGCCGGTCTGAGTGACGGTGCCGGCCGAAGCGATCGTCAGGTTGTTGAAATTGTTGCTCGCGTTCAGAATCGCGATCGTGCTGACGCCGGTCATCGTGACCGAGCTGGTCCCTTTCGTGAAGACCGAACCGGCTCCGCTGGTGTCCCAGTTCCCGCTGCTGGTGAACGAGCTGGTCGTCAGCGTGATTGTCCCGCTTGTCCCTCCGGTCATCGTCACGCTCCCGACCGCAATCGTGGAAGCGTTCGCGGTGAGAATCCCACCGTTCCCGACGTTCAGTGCGCCGCCCGTCAGGCCGAGATTCGCGGTCGCGAGGGCCGTCGTCGACGACCCATCCGACAGGGTGAGGGTACCGCCCCACACGATCGCCCTCGTCGCCATCGTGAACGTCTGAGCGGACGCGGCGGACGATGTGAACGTAATGTTGTTGAATTCGTTCCCCGGCAGATTCGTCCCGGCGAACGTCATCGTCCCGCCCGTCGCGCTCGAGAACGTGAGCGTCCCCGTCCCGGCGTTCCAGGAAGCCGACGTCGAGGCGTTTGTCCAGGTTCCCGTGACCGTCCAGGTCGACGAACCCATGACGACGTAGGCGTTCGCGGCGCCGACGTTCACATTGCCGTTGACGGTCACCGCGGACCCATTCGCCACCAAGGTTCCCAGGGTCGCAAGGGTGAGCGCCCCCGCGGTGATGCCCAAGTTCGAAGCCGAGCTGGTCAGGATGGTCGATCCCGCGGCGCCGCCCGTGGAGTTGCGAATCGTCAGCGTCCCTCCCAGCCGGAGCGCGTTCGTCGCCATCGTGTAGGTGATGCTCGTCGTCACGCTGGCGTCGAGCGTCAGGTTGTTAAATTCGTTCGTCGCGCCGGCCAATGCCGCGAACGTCAGTGTGCCACTCGCGGCGTCTCGGATCGTCACGGTGCTCGTGCCCGCGACCCAGGATCCGGAGGTGGACTGGTTCGTCCATATCCCGTTCACCGTCCACGTTGAAGCGCCAAGATTGACGATTGTACCGGCCGTTAGGACGCTCGCGTCTCCGGTCGAGGTCACGGTCGAATTCCGCGCGAGGAACGTGCCTTGAACGAGGAAGGCCCCATTGACGGTGAGGGCCCAGTTGGACGCGGTCGTGTCCAGCGTGCCGGTGAAACCCGTCATATCGATCCTTGCGATCGTGGTTGCTGCCGCGAGCGTCGTGGTTCCGGTTGGGCTTGCGTTGAAGAACGCGTTGTTCGTGGCGACCGGGGTGCACCCGCAGGAGGCACCTCCGGATGTGTTCGACCAGTTGGCCGCGGTGTTCCACGCTCCGCCCGCGCCGACCCGATAACAGTTTCCCGAAGCGACCCCGCAGTTGGGAACGGGCAACACGCGGACCGCGGCGACGACCCAGTCGGTCGCGTTGCCGTCCGTCCACGTAATCGCCGTTCCGGGAAAAGGCATATCGGCCCCTGCTCCGCAGAGACTCGAGCCGGCACTCGTGCACTGAGTCGGCGCAATCCCGTAGAGACTGGTGGCCGCCGCTCCCGTGCCGGTAACCGCGGTGGGCGCAGTTGTCCCTCGAATCGACATGACGGCGAAAGCCAATTCGCCAGCGGACGCTGGCGCGATCGAAATGTTTGGGTTCGTGGTCGTGCCGCTTGCGGTGGTACCGCCCGCCGTCGGAGTGGAAGGCCACACCCCTCCCAAGAGGACTGTCGCGCAAATGTGTTTCGCGGTGCCGCTTACGAGGGTCGCCGTCATCGTTTGAGCGCCGCCCGGAATCGCACCTTGGTAGAACCACATCTCCGTCCGTACGAACCCCGTGCCGCTCGACGCGGTCCCGGGGATCAGGGAGAGGTTGATCGCACCGTAGGTGACGCTCGTGTATGCGGTGGGTCCGCGGTTGCTGAGCATGACGAGCACGGCGTTGTCCCCGGCCGCGGCGGATTGGGATGTCGTACAGGTTCCCGCGGCCGGGTCGACGACGGCCACCGTGGTTGAATCCACCGTCAACGTGTCCGCCCTCGCGTTCATCGTGAAGAGATCGAGAACCCAACCGATCCCGTGCCGGACGGAGGCAAGGGTCTCAACCCCCACCTGATGCCAGTCGACGGGAGGGAACCACCCGCGGATGAGATGGCCGAGCGAGTCGGCAAGGGTTTCGTGCGTCGATTTCGGATGAACGAAAACGTTGAGGTTTGGTACCTCAAAGGAGATTGATCGGAGGGACACCGTTGGATACGAGGAGCGCTCCGGAGATACGTACGTGAGTTCGTACGAGGGCAGGAGTTGATCCCCACCGAAGAGCAATCGTTGAAGTTCCGGTGTCAGCGCCGATCCGGGGATCGTCAGTCGTCCGTCCGTCCCTCGAAACGGCGCAAGAGGGTCCGACCGCATCTGACTGCTAACGACCAGCGCAGCGGCCGCGAGCATGAGGCAGAGTGGCAGGAGGATCGCGGCGGATCTCATCGGAGCCTCGTCGGAGTTCCTGGACGCGAGGCGGACCGGTAGGTCGAGCCGTCAAACTCGCCGTCGGGGAGGACCGCTGGCAGGCCTGGACGTGAGGCGTTCAAGTCGGCACGACGATGACGCGCGTCCGCGTGGTGTCCCAGGGTTTCCCTGGCACGTATTTAAGCGCGGTTCGGTGGTTATCTTCCTTGATTTCCTTCGAGAAAATCGCCCTGTCACTCGGCCGTCACGTCCCGTGACAGCCGGGCCTCCATCGCTTCGAGTTCCGCCGCCCGTTTTCGGAGTTTCTCCTCGCGGTCCAAGAGTTCGAGCGCCTTCTGCTGGATGATTTTCACCCGCCGCTCGATATCGCGTTTCGCTTCGTCCGGCTCCGTCCGGACTCCCGTTGGCTGGGGCTTCGCCTGGGCAAGGAGCGTGCGCTGCCGTTCGAGATCCTGTTGGCGCGACGAAAGCTCTTGCTCCCGCCGGGCGAAATCCTGTTCGCGTTCATCGACATGGACCTCTCGGTCTCGAACCCGGTCCTCTCGGTCCAGCAGCTCGATTGCCCGGCGTTGAAGGAACTTCCGCTCTCGGGCAACCTCCGCCTTCTCGCCCTCCATCGCCTTCCGGACCTCGTCGGATGATTCCTCTGCGGGGCGGTGGGACGATACCAGGCGCTCCTTGGCGATTGATGTGAATCGCTGACTCAAATCGGCGACGCGGCTCTCGATTTCGCGTCGGGTCTTTTCCTCCTCCGCGGCGCGTGAGGCGTTCGCCGTTCGCTCTTTCTCGAGGGCCAACATCGCATCCTTGGCGTCTTGCTCGAGCTTCGCGATGCGCGCGGTTGCCTCCCGGTCCTTCGTTTCGAGATCCGCCTTCGCGGCGACGAGCGCCTTCCGATCTTCCTCGAACGACTGCCGTGCGTCCGTGGCCGCCTTCGACTCCGCCATCTTGGATTCCGCGGAAGAGTTGGCCGCGAGTTGCTCCGCTGTCTCGAGCTCCTTTCGAGATCGTGCCAGTCCAGTCGCGACGGTGTCTTGCATCCGCGCGGAGTAGTCGGCCAGGGCCGCGAGTCGGGCTTTCTGACGGTCGAGTTCTTCTTGACGACCCGTGAGATTAGCTGCCTCCCCTTGCAGGCGCGCTTCCAACTCCGCGAGATCCTTTTCCTTCGCCGCGAGGCGGGCGTCGCGCTCGGCGAAACCTTTCTCCGAGTCCGACTTGGTTCCGGCTCCCCGGGTCGGTGCTGAGCGAGCCGGCCCTCGTGCGAGCGTCGACTCCGCGGCGGTCAGGAGCAACGCCGTCCAGTCCACATCCTCGGCTCCGAGCTGTCCTCGGGATAAGAGGACGAACACGTACTTGCCGCTCTGAAACGCGGTGAACACGTACTCCCCAACAAAGAGCGAATCGCGATCTCCGATCCCTTCGTTCGGAAGGACCTTCAAGAAATCGTTGTAGTCGATCGGGCAGTCCGGATCGAGGACATACTCGCCAGCCATCTCGCCCCGTTCATCGAGGACGTAGATTTTCTTGAGCTGCGCACGAACCACTTTCTTCATCGGAGCGGTGATGAGGATCGAGGCGAGCGCGGGGCGGAGGCCCTGAATTAGGAGGCCTGAAAGCAGTGTCTCAATCGCCCCTTGCATACGCTGGCCGCCTCGGCTCCACGAGGGTGCCCCCTCGCGATTCGTCGATGGACAATCGAGCGGCCCGCGCCTTATTTAAGAAACGGGCTTTGGTTATCGGTCGTGAGAAGGGCGTGCAGTCGGTGAGCGAGGCGGCGGTGCCTCGTCCCGCGGCGAATCCCTTTCGTCAATCGCGGGGCGGTCCGGGCCCGACTCGGTTTGCTCGATTGTTCGATGTATCTCCATCGCGTAATCGCGCAACGCGTTGAGTCGGCTCTCGCGGGCGCGAACTTCGACCGCCAGGTCATCCATTTTCTCCGTGGCCATCGCAAGTTCCTCTTCGAGTTGGACGACCCGCTGCTCCTTCCTGGAGACGGCCCTCTCGCGAGCGTCGAGCTCGCGCTCCCGGTCGCGGAGGGCAGCCTCCCGAGCCGCGAGGGTCGGCGAGAGGCTCGGCGGCAGGTGGACCCGCATCGCCGCGAGCAAGGTTCCGATCGATCCCCGCTCCTCGATCCGAGGTACGCCCCGGCTCAAGAGGACGAACCAGAGGCCGCCGACTCGGAATGGCGTGAAAACGTATTCCCCCTGGTAGAAAGAGAGAAGGTGCCGCATCCCGCTAAGGGGGATCGCTCGGCGAAGGTCGTCGTATTCCAGCGGGCAGTCGTCTCGAAGCGCGTACTCCCCGAGCAGCTTCGCGTCCTCGTCGAGGACGAAGATCCGGTCGTAGTCGACTCGTGGGACGGTCTTCGGTCCATGCGTCGTGAAACTCGTCGGCACCACGCCGAGGCCGCCCCGATGAACTTCCGGCACTTTCGATACCTCCCGGATGGCCCGTCCGAAAACGGGATGGCGTAAGATAGACCGCAGGAGGGGCTTGAGCGTTTCTGTCCCGAGAGACCATTCTCGTTATTGAGCCTGAGATGGAGTGAGCACCGCGAAGGTCAGACGAGGGACCGTGCTTTCTCCAGATTGTCGACGCCGAGCGCAATCTGGGCGTGGCCGCCCACGGTGCCGAGGTGGATCAGGCTCACCACATCGACGCCCGAGTCGCCGAGCTTGCGCGCGAGCGACGCGAGGGCGCCCGGCTTGTCGTCAAGCCGCACAACGAGGACGGTCCGCATCGCCGACGAGTAGCCGTTCTTCATCAACGCTTCGCGGGCCTGCATCGGCTGGTTCACAATCAGGCTCATGTACGACCGGCCGCCCGCGGATTCCGCGCTAATCGCATCGATGTTGATCCCCGTCGCTCCGAGAATCGCGGCAAGCTTCGCGAGTTCCCCCGGACGATCCGGGACGTCGACATCGATTTGGATCATGCGGCTTCCCTGCCCAGGATAGCGTTCCAAGGCTACAAGCGTTGCGCGGCCGCCGTCGATGCCGTCTGGTTGGGCCCGGGGGGTCCGGGGAAGTTCTCGGACAATACGGGCTTCGACAGCGCGATAGCCGAGGCCCTCGTCGAGCGCGATGATCGGGTACAGGTTGATCCGATTTTTCCGCGGTGTCGGGATGCGCCCACGATGGCGATGGAGGAGGGGGAGAAGATTGCATCGAGCGCGAGAGAGGTCACCGACTGGGCGAAGCCTTCTCAATAGCTTGAAGGATGTCCGTCGTCTGCTGCTCGGGCCGTCATCCCGACCTGGATTCGGTATCACCTGCGATAACGGCATCATTTGGATAATATAGAGTCGTGAGGAAACGGGGCGAGACTAGGGCGGGGCAAACCCTCGCCGCGGAGTCCGTGTCGCACATGCGTGCCCACCCCACGACCACCCGGGGCCGAACTTTCGTGATCGTCTGGGTGGTGCTCGCTTCCGCGACCGCCGCGTTCCTGATGACGGCACCAACGGCGACCGCAACCACGTACGTGCGGGGACTCATCACCACGGATACGACGTGGGGTTTCAGCGATACGATGTACGTCGCAACGTACCATGTCACCGTTCGCTCTCCCGCGACGCTCACCATCCTTCCCGGGACAACGGTCAAGTTCGATTCAGGAGTCCACCTCTACATAGAGGGCTCGCTGGTCGCCGACGGGACCGCCACCAGCGCGATCATCTTTACCGCGAACAACACGGGCTCGCCGATCCCGTGGGGCGGCATCCAGTTCAATGCGAGCTCCTCCGGCTCGATCTCATGGTCGACTTTCGATCGGGTGGATCGCGCAGTTACCGCGACGGTGAGCTCGCCCTCGATTTCGAGCAACACGGTCCTCCAAGCCGGGGTCGGGTTCGTCCTGGTGCGGTCCACGGCCTTCATCTCGAGCAATGTCATCAAACGGGCTTCAAGCGTCGGCATCTATGCGAACGCTTCCGACGCTCGGATCGTGGGCAACGCGATCAACGGCACCGGTCTCGGCATCCAGGTCGAACAACCCAGCGCGCCCACGATTTCGGGCAACACGATCACGAACGTGAGCGGCGTTTTCGCGGTGGGGATTCTGGTCAACGCGGGTGCCACCGCGGCGATTGATGGGAACACGATCACGGGCGTCCGGGGAGTGAACGGAGGCAACGGCTTGTCGCCCGGAGCCCCGGGCCGTGACGGCGCCTTCGCCGTCGGCATCTACGTGACCGCCGCGCCGTCGGCGTCAATCACGACGAACACGGTCGACACGGCGATCGGCGGGCGAGGTGGCGACGGTCAAGCGAATCCTGGCGGGACGGGAGGCCGTGGCGGCAACGGTGGTTCCGCAGCGGGTATCGTCGTTGGGATGACTTCCGGTGTGGACGTCTCAGGCAATACCATCACGAATCTCCAGAGCGGAGCCGGCGGAAATGGTGGCGGCGGCGCTACGACGGCGAATGGCGGCTCGGGCGGAAATGGCGGCACAGCCGTCGGCGTCGAGGCGGGGGCGACGTCGGGATTCGCTCAGTTGTACACGAACGCGATTAATGGTGTGACGGGAGGCGCGGGAGGGGCGGGAGCGACGGGAGGCACCACGAGCGGCAACGGCGGCGTCGGCGGCGATGCGGATGGCCTCTTCTTCATTACGGCTGAAAATGCGGATGCGGGCGGGAATTCCGTCTCAATCCTTCATGGTGGCCTCGGAGGAAATGGGGGCGTGACCGCGGGTGGGGGCGGAAACGGCGGTACGGGCGGCGGCGCGACGGCGGTCCTGCTCGCCTCCGTCGTCGGGTCTGCGAGTGTGGGATCGAGCACGATGGACACGTTGGCGGGCGGAGACGGTGGCCGCGGTGCCCACGGTGGTTACGGAGGAAATGCAACGGGCGTCCTCTCGTTCGGCTATAACGACGGTCGATTCAACGCGACGGCAGTGAATTTCAACTTGATCCAGACGGTCACCGGTGGCGCGGGAGGAATCGGGAGCAAGTTCGGCGGGAATGGAGGGAGCGCCTCCGGGATCGCCGCGGTGTACCTCGCCCCGACCCTCGACACGAACCAGGTCTACACGCTGCAAGGGGGACGCGGAGGAGATTCCCTCGGGCCAACCAATGGGGGGCGCGGTGGGGACGCGATCGGCATCGTCGCCGGACTCGTGAGAAATGGCGTTTCCCTCGCCGATACGATTTCGGGTGTGACGAAAGGAGCCGCCGGCACGGGTCCACCCGTGCAAGCGTCCTATGCGAACGGATACTACCTCGTCGGCAATCGTACGTTGACCATCCGCTTCACGGTCGAAAACGCATCCCTGTCGTCCGTCGGATCCTACGAGTTCTACGTGGACAACTACACGGAAGGCTTCGCGGTGAACACGCCGTTCACGAAATTGGCCGTGATGGCCGCGGGCAATTTGACGGTCCAAAACTTCCTCGAGGTTGACGCGCTCTGGCCGAACGGTCTGACACCGGTCGCCGGGGCGCACGTCCTCGTCGAGGACAACGGGTCACCCATCTGGGATCGATCGTCTCCGAGTGGCATCCAACCCTGGATCCTCGTGACGGACCGGGTGTATATCGACCAGCCGCGGCCCACCGACAACGTGACCCGGGTCACAGTGACGTATTCGAGTTACTCGTTCGCGAACGATCCGCGGTTCGTCGACATGGGCACGAGCCACACGGAGCCGTTCGTCATGGTGGACCGCGATCCGCCGACCTCGGCGGCGACCCCGCTCCCGGCGTACGAGAACACGCAGACGTTCACGATTGGCTACACGGCCTCGGACGGCAACGGGACCGGCCTCGGGAACATCACGTTGTGGGTGCGGACCGGGGGCGGTGGGTGGTCCGCGTACGCGACACAACCCGCGGGAAACCTCGGCCAATTCACCTTCACGGCCTCCGCGGACGGGGTGTACGAGTTCGCGACAACGGCGGACGACCGCGCCGGCAACGTGCAGTCCGGGCCATCAGCGAACAACACGTGGACGACGGTCGACACGGTCCGACCGGGGTCCCACGTGAACTCGCTGAGTCCATATCAGAATTCGGCTTCGTTCCTCGTCTCGTGGGCTCCGGACGCGGGCGTGACGGACATCGCCACGTATACGATTCAATACAACTTGGGCACGGGGTGGACGAATTGGCTCGGCGGGACAACCGCCACCTCGGCGACGTTCAACAGCGGCAATCAGGGCGCCATCGCGTTCCGCTCGATCGCGACGGACCGCGCGGGCAACGTCGAGGTCGCACCGGCTGGAAACGATACCTGGACGATCGTCGACACGATCGCCCCGTTCTCCCACACGCTCCCGCTGCCGACGTACGAGACGTCCCTCGGGTTCACGGTGTCGTGGGGACCCCAGTTCGACTCTTCAGACATCGCGAGCTACCGCGTCCAGGTGCGCGACAACGGCGGAAGCTGGTCCGATTGGCTCGTGTCGACCGGGACATCCGCCACCTTCACGGGACAGGACGGCCACACCTATGAATTCCGGTCGATCGCGACGGACCGCGCGGGCAACGTCGAGGCACCGCTCGCCGGAAACGACTCGTGGACGATTGTGGACGTGACCCCGCCCAATTCGATCATGACCTCCTTGCCCGCCTTCGAAAACCGGCTTCAGTTCGCGGTTTCCTGGGGCTCGGCGGTCGGCACCACGGACATCGCGACGTACACGATCCTGTACGATGTCGGCGCGGGCTGGACGAATTGGCTTGTCGGCACGGCCGCGACCACGGGTACCTTCACGGCGAGCGGGCAGGGCGTGGTTGCGTTCCGGTCGATCGCGACGGACCGCGCGGGCAATGTCGAGCCCGCCCCCGCCGGGAATGATACCTGGACCATGATCGACATCACGCCACCGTCCGTGACGGACGTGCGGCCGGTTGGCCCGGACACGAACACGACTCCGTGGATCCGGATTACATTCACGGAAGGGATGGACCGCGCCTCGGTGGAGCAGGCGTTCTCGATTTCGCCGGCGGTCGATGGCTCCTTCCAGTGGAGTGCGGACTCCCGCAGCGTGACGTTCGTGCCGACCCGGGAGCTCCAGTCCGGGACGATGTACTTCGTGGTCGTCGATACGAGCGCGCGGGACCTGGCCGGGAACACGATGGGCCAGTCGAAGACATTCCAGTTCGAGACCGCCCCGGGATTCCTCGCGACCTATTGGTGGCTCTTCGCGATCGCCGCCGCGGGGGTCGCCGGAACGCTGTTCTTCCTCGTACGTCGCGGTTCGAGGGAACCTTCGAGGCAGTCCGTCAAGGCTGCTTCTAGGTCGTCGCCGGACGCGATCATCGAGGACGTGTTCTTGCTCAATGCCAAAGACGGGCTCCTGATCAAACACGAGACTCGCCGTCTCCGCCCGGACGTGGACACGGACATCCTGAGCGGCATGCTCACCGCCGTGCAAGCGTTCGTCAAGGACGCTTTGCGGGGCGACGACTTGGGCGAACTGGACGAGATGACGGTTGGCCAGATGCACATCCTAATTGGGCGAGGGAAGTGGCTCGTCCTCGCGGCGCGAATCGAAGGGGACGGCACGGAGTCGTGGACGGAGCAGATCGAACGCTGCATCCGCGACATGGAAGACCACCACTGGGACCAGCTCGAGGATTGGGATGGAGACATGGGCCTCGCGAGGGTCTTGGCCCCGTACATCAAGAAGCTGATCCAGGGCGGCTACGCAGTCGCCGCCGCGACGCGTCCCATGCGGGCGGTTTCTGCCCGTTGAGATTTGTATCAGACCGCCTAGATATTAGTAAGACCCTTCGAGCCGCGTTTTAAGCCTCCGTCCCCCTTTCGGAAAAGGTGTGCGACCTGCGCTCCTCTACGACGATGATTTTCTGAAGTACGATTTTGGCGTCGGCCACGCGTTGCGAGAGATCCGCGTGAAGCTCGCCCGCGACCTGATCGCGGGGTACGGGCTCCTCGGTGATCGACGCGCCGAGGAGCTCCGGCCGAGTCCCGCGTCCGAGGCGGACATCCTCACCGTTCATCGGCCGGAGTACGTGGCCAAGGTAAAGGAGTTCGGGGCGGATCCCCACGGTTCCTCGGAGGCCCATGGTCTCGGGACGGTGGACGATCCCGTCTTCGCAGGGATGTACGAGGCATCGGCCCTCCAAGTGGGTGCAACCCTGCGGGCTTGTTCGGAGGTGGCGTCGGGACGCCGCGCACGGGCCTTCAACCTCGGCGGTGGGTTCCACCATGCGATGCCTGACCGTGCGTCCGGCTTCTGTATCTTCAACGGCATCGCAATCGGGATCCGGTCCCTGCTCGATGCGCACCGGGTCCGGCGGATTTTGTACGT
>VBME01000190.1 GCA_005878995.1 Methanobacteriota archaeon
CATGCGTCATCAACTGGTTGCGTTCCTCATCCTCGCGGGCGCCTATCAATCCTCGCCTCGCCTTACTGGGCCATCTGGTGGTTCATCGGCGCGATGGGAGTTGTGATGTTCCTTGAAGGCGTGTTTGATCCGTTTAGGCGTCGCCAGGCTCAGTCCAAAACAAGATGATTCCGGCTACGCACTCGGAAAGCTCACACCCTCCGGCTGCCCATGGGAGCATAGGATTCGAACCTCGGGAGGTTCAAATCCCACTCGGTCCACTCTTCGATTGCCGGCGCAGTAAAACCCCATTCCGCCTCACGCGACTCGAGCGCCACACTTCGCGCAGAAAAGGTCCTCCGGCTCCATCGCGGTTCCGCAAGCCGCGCACGCATGCTCGAGCCGCTGGCCGCATTTCCCGCAGAAACCGTCTCCGGGTCGCAACGCCACACCGCAGGAAGGGCAGGCGGCTTCGCGGCCCGAACCCGCCGCCGGTTTCGCGGTGCAGTCTTCACAGAGGATGACCGCCGCGCCTCGGCGTCGGCCCGGCTTCCACCGGGCCGTCTTCTTCCCGCATTCCGCGCAGGTTCGGTCTCGCGGCTCGCCCGCCTCGACGATGAAGAGATCGGGCCGTGCCGAACTCGGCGGTGAAGGCTCGCTGGGCGGAGGCACTCCCACGGCGATGCGCATCGGGGCGTGGTCCCCTAAAAACCTTGTCTACACGTTCTCTTTCGAGATGACGACACTCTTGACCCGCGGCGCCTGATCGGCCGCGTCCTGCTCGAGGTACGTGAGGTATCCGGACCCGACGTTGAAATGGACCACGGAGGGTTTCCTCTCCAGGTCGACGATCGACTTGCCGAACTTCCGCTTCATTGAAGTCCTCTCCCGGAATCGACTTCCCGGGGACGATTTAAAGGGTCTCGTTCAATAGTCACTCTCGATAAGCGAAACGCATTTCGGCACCCAATAATCTGACGCGTGAGGCGTTCCCGCGGCCTTTCCGGCAAAGATATAAGGCCGACGGGGGACCCATTATCCCATAGAGGAACGTGGAGGAAACATGATCACGGTCCAGAAGCTCGCGCAGGCCATCGAGCGGCGTTTGCACGGGACGGAGGCCGAGGCGCTCGCCGAAGCCCGCACGATCCTGAGCTACTTCGGCTTCCGCAGCGTCATCATCGACAACGCGATCGAGCCGAGCGACCGCAAGGTCTTCTACGCCCTCCACGACGCCGGCCTGCTGCAGAGTTTCTGGGAGACCGTCCCGCTCCTTGACGGCCGAAATTGGCGGATCTTCTACTGGTCCCTGAACGAGGCGGACCTCGACCGCATCCTAGCCGACGACCACGCCGCGCCAGAGGAGCCGCTGTACAAGTCCCTCCCGGACGAGGCGTGGGGCCACCCGGCCCCGACGGCGTGAGCTAATCCGGCCAGGCTTGCGCCCCGACGAGGGGCACGAAGGCGCACGATGTGCCCTCCCGCATCCGAAGGGTGCCGTCGGGTCGCCGGGTCGCGACGACGAGGACCTGCCCGTGCCTCGACGATCCGACCGGAGCGACGATCCGTCCCCGCGGGCTGAGCTGGGGCGGCCACGCGTCGGGGATCCGCGGCGCCCCGGCGGTCGCCATGATGCAGTCGTACGGGGCGCCTTCCGGATACCCGAGGCTCCCGTCGCCAACGACGACCCTCACCTCGCCGTAACCGGCGCCCGCGAGATTCGACCGGCCCCAGGACGCGAGTTCCGGATTCCGCTCAATCGTGATGACGTTGCGTGCCCCGACGAGGTGGGCGAGGAGGGCCGCGTGATAGCCGGACCCCGTGCCGATCTCCAACACCCGCTCCCCCGGCTCGAGCGACGCCTCGTCCAGCATGATCGCAATCATCGACGGGGCGGAAATCGTCTGGCCGGCACCGATCGGCAGCGGGACGTCCACGTATGCGTCCTCCGAATCGCCCGGCTGGACGAACCGTTCCCGGGGTACGGTGCGGAAGGCGTCCCGGACCCGCGGATTCTTGACGCAACCGGACCGGACGAGCTGGCCCACCATCCGTTCGCGTTCCGCGGCGAAGTCGAGGGCGCGCCCCATCGACCCGCAGAGGGCCTGGTGGGGCCATAAGAGTTCGGCTCACGCCGGCACGAGGAGCGCGACGAGGAACGTCGAGAGCACCAGGGTCGCGGCGGTCACCGGCAGACCCGCCTTCACGAAGTCCCGCATGGACACAGTGACCCCATCCCGGGATGCGACCTGCACGACGATCACGTTGCACGCGGCGCCGAGGATCGTCGCATTCCCGGCGAGGGTCGAGCTCGTCGCGAGGCCGAGCCACAGCTGGGTGGAGCCTTGCGGAACCACTTGCGCCAGCAACAAGACGGCCGGCACGTTGCTGATCAGATTCGATAGAAGCGCGGATAGTCCGACGAGCCAAGGCAAGCCGCCGGATCGCCCGGCGAACGCGGATGTGAACCCGTCCTGAATCGCCCCGGAGAGCCCAGAAACGCGGATGCCTTCGAGGAGGATGAACAGGCCCACGAAGAAGAGGATGATGCTCCAGTCGACTTTCGCAATCAGGCTCCGCGGCGTCGCCTTCGAGACGAACGGGAGGAAGAAAAGGACGAACGATCCGCCGGCGAGGGCGATGAGCGGGAGCCACTCGGGGGTCGAAGACGCGAAGAACGCGACGGCGACGGCGAGGGTCACCGCGAGCGTGAAGACCATCCCCCTCCGCTGGAGGGTCGCGGCCGGCATCGAAACGGCCGGGGTCAGGGGGGCCGCAAGGTCTTTTCGGAACGCTAGCCAAACGAGCCCGATCGCGACCGCGAGGCAGGCGACCGTGACCGGCAGAAGATACGCGGTGAAGGTGAGGAACGGAATCCCGGACCGGATTCCGATGAACGCGTTCTGCGGGTTGCCGACCTCCGTCGCCACGCTCCCCACGTTCGCGGAGATCGCGACCGCGACGAGGTACGGGATCGGATTCACTCGCAAGGCGCGGGCGCTCCGAACGACGACGGGGGTCACGAGCAACGCGATCGTGTCGTTCAGGACGACGGCGGACAGCGCCGCGGTCGTGACCATGAGCCAGACGAGGAAGGAGGTCTGCGTCTTCGCCCGCGCCGCGATCCGCGACGAGACGAGGTCGAAGAATCCGCAGGCGTCGAGCCCCGACACGAGGATCATCATGCCGACGAGGAGCAGAATCACGTCCAGGTTGATGGCGGCGATCGCCTCCGCGGGCGTCAGGATTCCGAGGACGAGCATGAGCGCGCCGCCGAGCATGGCGACGGCAGGCCGTTCGATGGGGAACCGCCGCACGTTCCGAAGAGAAATCAGGACGTATGTGACGACGAAAACGACGGTCGCGGCGTAGAAGGTGAACGCGGTTGCCACGAGCGCCGCGGATGGGTCGCACCGCTATGGAACTTTCCGCCCTCCGATGGACTCTGCACGAGACCAGTCCGTGTCCCATTACACTTAAATAGGCTCACTCAATTCGCCGCATTCTCCGGCCTCCGGAACGGGTTGCGTGAAGGGGGACGGTCGACTGTGCGAGAGAGGAGAAACCCGAATGCGTCCAAGCGGTCACCGGGCAATCCGAACCCTCGCGGTGTTCCTCGTGCTGGCGCTCGGCGTGGCGGCCCTCCTTCCCCTCATCGCCCGCGGGGCGGGCCAGGTTAGCGGCGCCGTAAGCACGTGCACCACGGTCACCCCGCCCGTCTCGGGGGCGGTGGTCTCCCTCATCGATGCGAACGGAATCAACCCGACTCTGACCACGACGACGAACTCGGGCGGGGTCTATACGTTTACGCCGCCGTCCGGCAGCTATACGGTCTCGGTTAGCCGAGCCGGTTACTACAGCAACGCGACGACGGTTCCCAAGCGGTTCGACGGGACCAGCCCGACGAGAATCGACCTCTGCTTGGTCCTGCAACCGATCCCAGCGAAGGTCCTCAAGGTCCATGTCCAGAGCGCCGGCTCCCCAATTTCCGGAGCGACGGTCGCAGCCTTCAACATCTCGAACCCAACGGGAAAGCCTCAGCTCGTCAGGTCGAACACGACCAACGCGACGGGCGACGCGAATCTGACCCTCTGGGCAGGCGTGTTCCAGCTCCGCACCTCCGCGCCGTTCTACCAGATCGACCAATCGAACGTCGACGTGAGCGGCACATCCTCGGTGACGATCAGCCTGATCGCCGGAATTGGAGTGTTCGGGCAGGTTGTGGACCCGGATGGGAACTTCCTCGGATCTGGCGTGGTCGCTTGGCTGTACAACCCGTCGGCACCGGTTACAAGCGCATATCGTCTAATCGCGGGCACGGTCAGTTCCAGCTTCTTCGACATTCGCGCGCCACCGGGGACGTACAAGATCATCGTGGACGCCGACGGGCACCTCGCCTACGAGAACACGGTCACCCTGCCAGGGGTCACGAATCCCTACGATGTCACGCTCCAGCCTGCGCCGCAGGAGGAGTACCAGACGACCGTCTCGTACGGTTCAACAGACTGGAGCAACCTCACAGTGTGGCGCAACCTTACCTTGAACGCGGACAGCACGCTCACTGGACTCGCGCCTGCGAATCTCCGGGACCTGCGGCTCCAAGTCGACGCGACGCTCGGGGACAACAACGGATTGCTGGCCCCGCTCGAGATTACCTTGTTCCATGACTGGCTCGTGACGAAGGGACCGGCGTACATCACCACGGATGGATTCTTCACGACCAACGGTCGTGCGTATGTGAACGTTTCGTCATATACGGTGACGGTCGACAAACTCGACGTTCCGGGCAGCCGGGTGTGGATCAATACGACGTCGAAGTACGTGGTGAAACAAGCCCCTCCCTGGATCGCCACCAGGGCGAAGAATTACTTCGTGAATGTTACGACGATTCCCGACACGAACGTCTCCGTCTACCAGAATTACTCATACGTCGTCATCTTGCCGAAGAGCTACGAGCTTAACACGACGTCAATCGTCCCGTCAACCGCTCCGATGAGGATCGCAAACTTCACGCGCGTAACAATCGACCCCGGCGTGACGTCGGGCACCCCGCAGGTTCGAATGAAAATCTCCCAGAGCCTGAACGGGACCGCGCGGGCGAAGGTCGACAACCCGGTCGGGAAGTTCTACGTCAAGAACGTGACGTTCACCAACTACCAGGCGTTCGTTGCCGGGAACACGACGCTCGTGTTCAGCGCGAACGACAGCTACGACCCGAACGGCCACCTGGCGAACGCGAACTTTACCTGGAAGTTTACACCGAATCCCTTGGACGTGCGGCACGGGATTGATCCCGCATTCAACTACACACGAGCGGGCAACTTCACGGTAAATCTGAAAATCGTCTTCGTCGGCGGTAACGTCACGTTCCGGAACATCACGGTCATCGTCGACGACCAACACCCCGTCGCCAGGATCAAGACAAACCGCACCGGAACCGGGAACGCGAACAATACGACGCTCAAGGTCGATGAGGGCATCCTCGTCAAGTTCGACGGCGGTCTGTCGACCGATCTCGCGTTCGTCGGGCAGCCGGGCGTCATCCTCAACCCCGGGTACTCGTGGGACTTCAACGGGGACCACATTGCGGACGCGGTCGGGCGAATCGTGAACCATACGTTCCAGAAACCGGGGAACTTCACCGTCAACCTGACCGTGACGGACAGCGTCGGATGGAAATCCGTCAACGCGAGTCTCACCGCGATCGTGAACGACACAAAAGGGCCGGTCGCCGCCTTCGACGTCCTCGACCCGTCGAACGACTGGGCCGTGATCACGAGCCCGATTGAGCAAAAGCAGATTGCGCTGAACGCATCGAGGACGAAGGATGACTTCAATAATCTCACAGCGCTGAACTTCACGTGGTTCATCCCCGGGCCGATCGTCGGCCGTCAAGGCCTGAACAACACGTTCTGGGGCTCCAACATCACGTTCACATGGCGGGAATGGAACAATAGTTACCGGATCTTCCTCGCCGTCCACGACAAAGGGTTCCCCACGGGCAGGGTGAACTACGGCAACACTACCCGCAACGTTACGGTCCAGATCGATTCGTTGCTCCACGCGGACCTCCGCGTCGATGGGACCACCCTCAAGGTGACGCCGGGCAATCCGGAAGAAGGCGCCACGGTCACCGTCTCGATCAACGTCACGAACAAGATGGCCCGCAAGTGGGCGACCAGCGTGGTGACGAACCTGTCCGCGACGAGCGGCGGGCAGACGACTCTCGTCACGAGCCAGGCCGAGTGGTTCGACAAGACGGGTAATACTCCGTTTAGAGCGAACCACTCGATTGGACCCGGCGAGACCGCGAAGATCGTCTTCACCGGCCAACTGTTCGGTCAAGGGAACAAGACGCTCCAGGTGTACATCTACGACGCATCGGAACCGTACACGTGGCTCGTCGACAACAAGGCCTCGACGACCGTGAACGTCCGTCAACCCGCATGGCAGCCGTACGCGATTGCGGGGAGCGTGATCGGGATCATCGCGCTCTTCGTCTTCGGCATGTACGCGCGTCGGAAGATCAAGGCGGGCGAATGGCGCCCCATCCGAGGCCGCCGCAAGGAGCGGGGCGGGGGCGAGGAAGGGGAGAAGCGACCTCGTCGGGAAGAGAAAGAGGAGAAAAAGCGCCTCTGAACGTCCTTCCCCGGCGCGTTCGGCCGGAGTCGGTTCGGTCACATTTCCTTGGGGGCCCGAAGGCCGAGCCCGCCAAGGGCGTTCTGCAGGACAATCCGAGACACGTCCACCAGGTCGAGCCGCGCCTCCCGAAGGGCCGCGGGCTGAGCCGTCAACACGGGACAGTCCCGATAGAACTGGTTGAATTGCGACGCGAAATCCGCGGCATACGAGGCGACCGCATGGACACGACGGCCCTCGGCGGCCTCCCGAACGGTCGAAGGGAACTTGGCGATCCAGCGGATCAGCCCCTGCTCCTGCGGGTGGACGAGCAAGCGCGGGTCGCCGGATCGGCGCGCGTCCGCCTTCGCGAGGATGCTGCACGCGCGGGCGTGCGCGTACTGGAGGAACGGCGCGGAGTTGCCCTCGAAGTTGAGCGCCTCCTCCCACCGGAACATAATCGATTTCTCCGCCTGCACGCGGACGATGTTGTACCGGACCGCGCCGATGCCAATCGTCTCCGCGATCTCCCGCTTCTTTGCCTCCGAGAGGTCGTCCCGCCGTTTCGCGACCTCCGCGTATGCACGCTCTATCGCTTCGTCGATCAGGTCGTCCAGGTAGACGCCACGTCCCTTGCGGGTCGACATCCGGCCCTCCGGGAGGTTCACAAAGGCGTAGAAGATCGTCTCCGGCTCCCACTGGACGCCCATGAGCTTGAGCGCCGCCTTCAACCGCAAGAACGAGAGCTTGTGGTCTTCCCCGATCAGGTCAATCGCGATGTCGCACCGGCCCATCTTGTTCAGGTGATACGCGATGTCGCGCGTCGTGTAGAGGGAGGTCCCGTCGCGGCGGACGAAGAGATATTTCGCGGCGTCCCCTTCGAGGCCGAATGCGCTCAGATCGATGTAACGCGCGCCGTCCTCCTCCTTTGAGAGAGGCATCAGCCGCGCAATCACCCGCTGAACGCTCCCGTCGAGGATCGCGTCGCTCTCCCAGAAGAAGGAGTCGAAGCCCACGTTCACGCGGCGCAGGGTTTCTAGGACGCTCCTCAGGACCGTCTCCCCGACTTTGCGGATGTCTTTCGTAAGCTGGACGTCGCCCCTCTCGAAGCGCTGGGTGAGCCGCTCGACCTCCTGCTTCAGGGCCTCGTCGGCCTCGAGCTGCGCGCTCGCCTTCTGGTACAGCTTCACGTAGCGGTACTCAACCGGGTCCTTCGGATCGGACGAATCCGCGGGCAGATGGGTAACGGCCCAGTACAGCAGGACCATCTGCCGGCCGATGTCGTTCACGAGGTACTCGCTCGTGACCGGGTACCCCGCGATCCGCATCAGGCGGACCAGGGCGTCGCCGACAAACGGATTGCGCGCCCGTCCCACGTTCAACGGTCCCGTCGGGTTCGCGCTCGTGTGCTCGAGCAACACCCGCTCCTTCCGGGGTGGTGAGGTCCC
>VBME01000191.1 GCA_005878995.1 Methanobacteriota archaeon
GGGGACCGACTCCCCGCCGATGCCGAAGGTCTTCCGGTGAAGTTGTTCTGGACTCCGGGGCTTTGATCGCCCGGGCGCTCTAGGATGACCGATACCACGATTCCCCGACTCGAGGTCAACATCTTAAATATTTGATGTAACATGTTAGATGTCATATGAGAGTCGTCCAGACGGAGGTCTCCGACACGGAGCACGCCCTCCTCACCGAGTACGCCAGGGCCCACAAGACGACGATCAAGGAGGCCGTGCGCCAGGCGATCCGCCGACTCGCGATCCGGGACGAGGTCGATTCGAAGGACCCGATCTTCGTGGCCTTCCCGGTCGCCCGAAAGAAAGGTCGGCACTCCGACGCCTCGGAGCGGGTCGACTTCTACCTGTATGGGTGGGAGAAGGCCTGATTTTCTACGACACGAGCGCCTGGGTCGCACTCGCGGTCCCGGGAGACCGGCACGGTCCTGAGGCCAAGAGGCTCCAGGCCGAGGTCTCTCGGGGCGCCTACGGTTCGATTGTGACGACGAGTTTCGTCCTCGACGAGGTCGCGACGTTCGTGCGGATGGAAACCGATACGGAGTCGGCCGTCCGGCTCCTTCGCTCCATCCTCGCGTCAGCCGCGATCACCACGGTCTGGATCGACCCAGGCCACTTCGGTTCCGCCCTGGACCTGTTTCAATCCCATCAGGACAAGCGCTGGAGCCTGACCGACTGTACGAGCTTCGTGGTCATGCGGGATCTGGGGACGGACAAGGCATTCAGCTTCGACCGGAACTTCGAAGAGGCCGGGTTCGTCCGCGTCCCGTGACCGGCTCGCGAGCGCCCACCCCGAAGACACATCCGAAATGGGAGAAAGGTCGCGGGTCGATCTTAGACGATCTCTTCGATCGTGACCTCGCCTCCCGGGTTTCCCGCGTATGCGTTTTCCGTGCGTCGTCGCCAATACCGAAACATCCGGCCGACTCCCCCGGCCTGACAAAGATCCCGTCTCCGATTTCCTCAACGAACGACGGCGGAGCTCGACCTACTTCTTCGCCGCGAATCCGCGGATCGCCGGCGCGTCTTCGTTGAACCCTTCTTCAAGCGAGGTTCGAACGGCGCTCTCGAGTTGCCCCGCGGGGATCTGGGACGAGGCGTACTCGCCGTACACCGCGATGCCCGTCTTCGCGCCGAGCGGGGTGTAGATGTACACGAACTTCGAGCCCGCAAACGGACCCTCGAGGGCCTCGAAGGCGATCCCGAGCGGCGGGAGGATCGTGAGGCGGTTCACGACCTTCACCCAGCTCCCGCCGACGTTTCGCTCCATCGAGGCGAGCTGGGTGTTTTCGCCGGCAGGCTGGGTCTGCCGATTCCGGATCGATCGGTGTGCCTGACCGTGCGCGGGCGATTGGATGTACTTCCACATGACGTCGATCGGCGCTTCGAACACGCTTCCTTCGTCCTTGATGAAAACCATGGTGCGTCTCCTTCGGACGATCGGATACCGTTGGCGCTATATCAAAAAGACAGGGTGTCGCGTACGTGGCGGCGGGCCTCGCGGTCCCCGGCGACGGCATCGGGTCCGATGACCCGCATTGAAGGCTCCAGTGTAGGGATGCATGGGGAAGCCCGCAGTTACAGGTAAGATGACCGCGGCGTGCAGGTCGCGTAGGGCAACGGCCCCGATAGGATTCGCGCAATCTCAATCGCGAGTCCTTCTTCCGTGCACGGCCCGACGAGGATGCGATCCAGACCGCAGCCGAAGCGCCTTCGCGATTTCCGCCTCGTCCTGCTCGGGGTCGAGCACTCGGAGGCCCTCGCCGCGCGCCGCGAGAGCAACTTGTGCATCGGTCGTGAGGAGGATGTCGACCCTTCGCTCCAGGGCCGATGCAACCTGGATGGCGTCCGCTTGGTAGAGATGATGCTTGAGGAGGAGATCCCAAGCACGTCGAATCAGTTTCACGCCGAGGGGGACCACGATGAGGACGTCCAGCCGCGTGAGCCGAGTCGTTTCTCCCAACAACGCCCGACTCGCTTCGGCGAGACCGCGGGCGGGCAAACGACCCTGTCGGTCGAGCCGGTCGAGCACCCCGAGGCACTCGCCGAGGGTCCACAGGGAGTACACGAGACTCGCCTGCCCTGAATCGGCCGCCCCGAATACCTTGGTCACGATAACGGAGCCGGGCTCCGACACGTATCGCTTAAGAACGGCGTTGGCGTCGAGGAGGAACCTCATGGCGGTGCTCCCGCGCTCTCCGGACCATCTCCGTCAGTGAAGGACCCGGTCGGATCCGGAGGGGTCGGATGTCGCTGAATCCGTAGCGGTCGTCGGCCGGCCCCCTTGCCCATTCTACGAGCGCGGCCTCCAGTTCGTCGATCACGAAGGAATCTCGGGCGAGATCTTCGATTTCCCTGCTGAGAGACCGCATCGTCCCGTGCTCCGCGACCGCCCTGCGACGCAGGCGCTCCAGGATCCGCTCATCGAGATAGACGCTGACCTTCGCGGTCATATGCCTATAGAGGTAAAGAGGTTAACCTCTATTAACCTTCCCCCACGCCTCAGGAACGCGTGGTCCACCGGTCAAGGCCGTCCGTACAAGACCCGATCGTGGGTGCGCTCGTCCGTGGCGCCGATGTCGAAGGTGATCGAGAGATCGTAGAAGGGATCGTCCTCGGAGACCGGCTTCACCTCTTCGGAAGCCTGGGCCAGGAGGATCCGATGCCGGAGGGCGAACTCCGCGAGGGCCGCGACGACCTCCCCTTGGGACCACTTCCGGGCCGATCGCTTCTCGAGGATTTCTTGGGCCTTCTGAAGCTTCCGTTTCTCGGTCGAGGTCAAGCGGATCGTTGTCATCTGCATACACGGATACATGGAACCGTATGTCAGCTTTCCCCTCCGTTTCTCAGCCTCGCCGGGTCGTCGGCGCGCTTCGGCTCGGACCCGTAAGTCTCGGCCCGATCGGCCTTGACCCGAGGCATCGTAGGCGGTCCTCACGGGTCGCCATGGGAACCGACAAATAGTTTCCGACCCATCTCTTCCGGGGAGGAGTTCGCGGTGGGGGGAGACCGAGCGTTTCTGTCAAGGGGTTCGATCGCGAGTGCGTTGAAGGTGCCGACGGTCCTGTTGTTCGTCGGTGGGATGATGTTCCTCTCCGGCCAAGGGCTCTTCGCGGCCTCGTTCTTCCAGGGAGCCGACGGCGCCCTCGCGACGATCCCGGCCGGGTCCACGTGGGCCTACGTCTACCCGATCAAGGTCCTCGGGGCAGGCCGCGTGTTCGGGGACTTCGCCGATCCTGCCGGAGGCCTCGTCGACCTGTTCGTCTTCGGGGCGGCGCAATACGAGAGCTTCCGCCTCGACGGCACCTCCCCGAGCCTGTATTCCGCGCAGGGGGCGTCCGGCTCGTTCTCCGCGGACCTCCCGGGTTCCGGGACTTATTACCTCGTCCTCGCCCACGGCGACGGATTCCAGTATTGGGGGCAGGCCGTCCGCGTCTCGTACCGGGTCGCGGGGATCCAGCCGGAGCTCCTAGGAATCGGCTTGCCGTTCGTGGCCGTCGGGATCGCGGGGGTCGGAATCGGGCTATGGCACCGGAACCGTCGGGCCGCCTCGTGAACCAGTGTGTCTCCGGCAACACCGAATAGAACCCGGGAGTGGCTACTCGAGCCACCGGTACCCTCGGCCACGGCGAAAGATTTCGGTGACTTTGACTTGGCGTTCCTCCACCACGTAAACGACGCGGAAGTCTCCGACCCGCAACCGATAGAACGTCGCACCGTGGTGGCGCCCGCAGTTCTTTATGTCCGCTCTTGGACGAGGGCGGAACGGATCCGCCTCGAGTTCTTCGATGTGGGCTAAGACCCGGTCGCGCCGACGGGCCTCGAGAGCGCGCAGGAACGACAACGCCTCGTCGGAGAGAAGGACCTCAAACTTCGTGGAGGGGATGGAATCGGGACTCCTTCAAGATCCACAGTTGCCGCTCGTAGAACGCGCTTTCCTCCGCGATTTCCATGAGACGTCGAAGGATCACGTCGTAGCTCTCTCCCTTTCCCCCAAAAGTCTTCAGCTTGTCCCGCGTGGCCTTGCGGACGGGCAGGGTGGTCCGTTCTTGCATCATTGGTCATAACCATGCATATCTACTTATAAATTCCTCAGGGGTGGGCGAGAACGCTGCGTCTTTTTTTCTTCGGCTCGGCGGCTCCTTTCTTGTCCGCCGGCCCGTTCCGACGGCGTCGTCTTGGATGCGGGGAGGGGCGAGCAACCGATTCGGGAGGCGAGACCGGGGATCGAGGAGCTCCGCCTTGTCGAGGTAGATCAGAAGGGTGGAATTGAAACATACGTGTTTGCGCGGGCCAGACGCCCACCCGCCTCAATTCTTCCCCTCGCGATTTCGCCTGTGATCGTCGTCGGAGATCCGGCGGCCGAGGTCGAGAACCCCCGATGCGTCGGAAAGGGGTTTCCGGGTGCCACGTCCGGTGATCGGCGCTTCGGGACACGCGAGCACGGGACGTGGATCTTCGACCCTCACCGTTCCGGCGGGGGGTCGCCCGGCCTCGTGGGACGGGTTTGTCTGTCCGTGCCGTCTTCGGGCAGATTCTTCCGGGCTGTGTTCCGCCGGCGTAGGATCCAGATCGCTGCGCCAATGGCGGCCGCAGCCCCGCCGGCCGCCGCGACGCCGATCGCCCAGATCGGGATTCCCGACGTCGGCGGGGGAGGGGGTGGCGCGGTCTCGATCCGGAACCCGGCCAGGATCCAGTCCAGGTCCTCCGGGTGGTTCGGCCACGTCGCGTCCGGGATCGCCGCGGTGATGATGTACAGCCGGCTCCACTCGCCCGCGAGCACGATCGTCTGGTTGTACCGTTCCAGGACGCCCCCGAGCGTGACGCGCGCGCCGTACGCGGCCGCGGGATGCCCGCCCACCGTGAGCGCGTGGACCGGCGTCAGGATGACTCCTCCGATCGACGCCGTGTACGATGCCGCGGACTGCGCGGCCGCCAGCGCGTAACTCGACCCCTGACTTGCGTTCACATCCCGCGTCGCCACGATCGACACGAGCGGCGGGAGCGGCGACTCGGTCGGGCCGATCAGGTTCGTCGCATACAGGCCCCCGCCCAGGGCCTGGCTTGAGGTCGTCCAGCCCGGTGGGCTGAAGACGAAGAAGTGCTCCGTCGTGTTCGTCACGTTGTTCGTGTGGGCCGGCCAGTATCGGATCGGGAAGGTCGTGGAACGCACGTTGTCGAGGGTGTCGGTCGCCGTGACCGGGATCGCATTGCCTCCGATGTGCATCTGGCTCACGACCGAGAACCAGGTGGCTCCCGATACGGTCGCGAGGTTCCCGTTCACGTCGACGATGTTCGGATGGCTGTCGTTCACGGTCCCGGTCATGTTGTACGGGAGGGTCGCGGTGAGGGAGGGCGACGTGAGCGCGACGCTCGGCGGGGTGCCGTCCGTCTCGAACGGGAACGTATCGTCCATCCGCTGGCCGACCATGTCCCACGCCTTCGCCCGGAGGGTGTGGTTGCCATCCGGGATCGCGGACGCGTCCACGCAGATCCCGCGGGCGTTCGGCGTCCACGGGTCGTGGGGGACTACCTGGCCGTCGATTTCCGTTGTGAGGGACGTCCAGTTCAGACCGGTCACGCTGTCGAAGTTCACGCAGATCGGCTGGGGCGTGAGGAGGGGAGGCGCTCTTGGCTGGACGAGGCGGGGCGCGCCGCGCCAGGCGCCGACCTCGAACGTGGCGTTCGCCGTCCGCTCGAGGATGCCCAGGAGGGACCGCCCGTCCGCGCTCCAACCCACGTCGATCAGGCTCGGAAACGGGTCCAACGTGTCGATGCCGCCGACCCATCCGGTCTCGTTCGCGATCCGCCGACTCCCCAGGGCCACGGCGTCCGTGACCGGGTTCGCGGCCATCGACGATGGGGTGCATCCGTCGATCACGAAATTCGCGGTATCCGTGTCGAGGGAATACCAGCCGAAGTCCGTGAAGAACCCGAAGTTCGCGCACTCGTAGACCCGGCGGCCGTCCGCGGACAAAGTGAAGCTCGCGAAGTACGAAAAGTCGGAAATCGAGCCGTCCGTGAGGTTCACCCGGAGGAGCGTCGCGTTCCGAACGAACACGTAGCGCCCCGCGGGGTCGACGAGCAAGTCCCCCGCCGGGCCGACTGGCACCGCGGTGACGTTGCCCAGGTACGCGCCGGTGGCCGCATCGATCTTCGCGATCGGCCACGGACCGCCCCGGTTCGAGTCCTGGATCGCGTAGAGGATCCCGGCTCGGATGGAGAGGGCCCGCGGTTGGAACGGCCCGTACGTCCAGCGGGCGAGGATTCGGGGGACGGAAGGATCAACCTTCACGACGCCGCCGACGTCCGCGGACAGGTACGCGTATCCGGTCGTGGGGTCGACCTCGATCTGCGCCCCGTAGTTGGAGACCCACGGGCCGATCGACACGTTGCCCTTCATCGTGCCGTTGGAGTCCGTGACGAAGAACCGCGTCTCCGAGGACGAGGCGATGTACGCGGTGAAGAGGACGCGATCCCGGGTGGCGTCCACGGCGAGATGCCGGGGCGACCCGGTCCCGTTGAAGAAGACGTGCCAGCCGATCGGGACGGTTGCCGCGGGCGAGGGCGGAGCGGTCGCAGCGGCGCGGGCCACTGAAGGACTCGCAGGGGTGACCCAGCCGGTGGCCACCGTCGCGACGAGGACGATCGCGGCGAGAATGCCGACGAACTTCCCCATGGAGAGTGCGATACGCGCGGTAGGCGCTTAACGATATCCGAAACGATCCGACTCGAGACGGTCGAATTTCACGAGAGCGGGGACACGGGTCCGACGAGTCGTCCTCCCGACCGTAACGTGCATGTAGCGGGTCCGTTCATATCGAGGAACTCGATGGCCACGCACGTGGGCGAGGTATACGCACGGATGCGCGTGCACGGCCCGCGAGGCTCCGTGGAACTCGAGCGGGTGCTCGTCGATACGGGCGCGACCCATTCCATGGTGGACCGAACGATCGCGGACCGCCTGGGCATCCCGCCCGAGCGACGCACCCGCTTCGCGGTTGTCGGAGGCACGATCGAGTTCCCGGTCGGCCTCGCCCTGCTCGAGATCGAGGGGCAGAGCTTTCGGGTCCCCGTGATCCTGGGCGACCGGAACCTGGTCGGGCTCACCACTCTGGAGATCCTCGGATTTGCCGTGGACCCCGTCGAGAACAAGCTGATCCCGAAGGCGGGGGTCCTCTATCCCGCCGCGTGAACTGCCGGGTCTCCCAACGCCGTTCTCCGCGTCGAGGGTCGCAATCAACCCGCGCGGCCGGCCTCGGGAAAGCCCACTCGGACTGGGGCCATGGATAGCCGCGGCGGGCAATCGTTAAATACGCTCCGTCGAAACCTATCTATTCGTTCGAGCGGATGGCGGACCGGGGCAGGGGGCGGAGGGGGTTCCGTCGGTGTCGTCGGCCTTCTTGACGGAGGAAACGCTCTCGGTCGGGATCGGCCGGCGGTCCTTCGCTCCCTAGCTAATCCGGGATTACCAGGAACTGTGGTGGAGGGAATGGTCGATCTAAACTCGATCACGAGTGTGGCGACGACGTATGCGGACCTGTTCGGCGCGATCCTGATCGCGCTCGGGGTCTTGCTCGGACTGATTCGGAGGGCGCTCGGATACCTGATCGTGGCGCTCGGGATTGTGGGGACGCTCTGGGTCGCCTTGTCCGGGCCGGGGCAAGGGCAGAGTCAAACAATCGTGTACGTCATCCTGGCCGGGGGCGTCGTGGCTTCGGTCCTCCTCGCCATGGCCGTGCGAACCGTGTTGATCGCGGCTCAGCTCCTCGTGTTCCTCGGCGGCTGGTTCCTCTTATTGTACGGATGGTCCGGCCTCGCGTTCGTCACGGGGGCCCAGGGCTCGCTGACGTGGCTGGGGCTTTCGCTCGCGAGCACGGCCGTCTCGAGTCGGTTCCACACGCGGATCCTTGCGACCTCGCCGGCGACGGCGAAGCTCGTCGCCCGCGCTGCGTTGCCGCTGTTGACGAAGATCCCGTGAGTGGTCTGGGGTCGTCCGAACACATCAGTGGCGCCACATTGGCGCGGGTCGAGGGTCCGTGCATCGACCCCCCCCACCAGTTAAGTTAAACAGGGGCAGTGTGGCTATCTATAGCCTGATATGGCGACGATTCGACTCAGCCCTGAGACTCGAAAGCAGCTGGCTCGTCTTAAGTCGACTTCCCGGGAGACCTACGACGAGGTACTGAACAAGCTCCTCGCGCTCGTGCCAAAAAGAGACGAGGAGGGCCGGTACACTGAGCCGTTTCGTGTCGGGCTTCTCAGCGCCCGACTCGATTTCAAAGAGGGTCGCGTGGTTGACCACGGACGCGTCAAGAAGCGGTTGGGTCTCTGACGGACCGGTCGATCCGGTGGAGGAGAAGGGCGAAGCCGCAACGTTCTCTGAACGATCCGAGCTCACCTTCGAGGACCGTAACGCGGTCCTGGTCAATTCGCCCAAGTCGGTTCAGTAGATGGGCTTCAGCTTGTTGATCTCTTCCAGCGCCTGGTCCATCGACACTCCGTGGAGGATCTCCACACTGTTCCACTGGATCATGCCGCTCTCGATCGCGAGGTTCCGCACCGACTCGACGTTCTTCGCCCGGACAATCGCGACGCTCTTGTGCTCCGTCGAAATGATCGGCCCGGCGAGGTACTCGACCCCGAGCCTCTCGGCCAGCTTGGGCAGTTCCGGAGCCCGATTCAGGAAGAGCTTCCGGATGGTCTCATTGGCGGTCGGACACTGGTCTGGCGGATGCGACGCGATGATGGCGAATTGCTCCACTCGTACACCCCGGACCCGCACTGGGGTTGGCGTGCAAATACCTTTGTTCCCGTTGCCGCGACGTACAATTTGCGTCGTGCAAGAGATTCGTGCTGACGCCGTTCACAAAGCAGAGCGGAAGCGTAATACAGCATCCCGCGAATCGTGACAAGCAGAATGGGGGTTCACGTCCGTGGAGGCCACAGTCTCGCCCTCGCCATGTTCGTCCTCCTCTCCGCCATTACCGTAACCGCCGCGCCCACTCCGATTGCGGGGCGCTCGCTCACCCCCCACACCCCGATCCTCATCGACTCGGATGCGAATTTCACCGCGGCGAACGGCGTCACGAGCGGGGACGGAAGCGCCGGGAATCCGTACGCCATCGAGGGCTGGGACATCAACGCCGCCAACGGGGACGGCGTCTTCCTTCGGTCGACGACGGCCCATGTGATCCTTCGAAATCTGTTCGTCCACGACGGCGGCCCCACCTACGTCGGGATTCTGATCCTCCAGGCATCGAATGTCACGGTCGACCACGTGAACGCCACCTCGTCCGCGCAGGGGATCTATGTCGTCGTCGGCACGGACATCTGGGTCCACGCGAGCAACGGATCCTCGGCCCAAGGCGGCGGAATCGCGGTGACGACATCCACGCGGGTGGTGATCGACGACAATGACGCGTGGTCCAGCGAGTACGGTATCTGGGTGAACGGATCCACGTCCGCGACGATCGAGAACAATCGCCTCCATCGCAATGGAAGGGGCGTGTCCGTCACGTTGTCCCCCGGGATCCTGATCTCGGGCAACGTGATCGCGGACGAGGCCGTTTCCTATCCTTCGCCGACGATGGGCGTCGGCGTCGCCGATTCGGACGGTGCCCAACTTGTCTCGAACACGATTTCCGGCGCGGCGGAACTCGGGATTTCTGTCGGCCGCTCGACCTCGATCCGCATCGAGTCGAATCGAGTGGCGGGGAACGCGGTCGGCGCGCAGCTGACCGCATCCGCAGGGACGATTTTCCACAATCGATTTTACTTCAATGGCGTCCAGTCGTCCGACGATAACGCGAGCCTCTGGGACGCGGGCTATCCGACGGGCGGGAATTATTGGTCGGATTACGCCGGCGTCGACCATTGCCGCGGACCGGCACAGGATGATTGCTCCGCCGGGGACGGGATTGGGGACACGCCGTACCTCGTTGGCGTCGTGATCCGGGACCGATACCCGTTGATTCCGTTCGACCTTCCGCCGCTCGTCAGTATCCGATCGTCCCGGCACAGCGCTCTTCCCGGTGGTTCGATTACCTTCTCCGCCGCCGTCCGGGATTCGTACGGCACCGTGGTGTCGTATGTGTGGAACTTCGGGGACGGCAAGACCGGCACCGGGGCGATCGTGGACCATGCGTTCGCCGCAACCGGCACGTACTCTGTTCAGGTGCTCGTCACCGACAACCGCAGCATAACCGCCACCGCCTCAACGAGCGTCACGGTCTGGCCCGCGGTGTCATTCGTCCTGGTCGATCATTCCTCCGGGTTCCGAATCCCGGTGCCGTCGGATTGGCAGGTGCAGAAGGACGTGACTGTCAGCGGTCAGTCGATACCGCTCATTACGAGCGGCACCACCGTCGACGGGTTCCGCACGAACGTCCTCGTGGCGTACACCTCCGATTCGGGAGCTCGGGAGGATCCGTCCTACCTCGCGGCCCTCATGAACGGGACGATCACCGAACTTCAGCGAGAAGGCCATCCGGCGTTCCTCGCCGACGGGCCGACGTACCTTTCGGTGTCGGGCCACCTAGCCGTAGCATTTGGAGTTGGATACTCCAACGCGAACTACGAGCAGCGGGCGGTGATCGTCGTCAGCGCCTCGCACGGTCGGGAGTGGGTCATCGTCTTGAGCGTCGCGATTAGCGCCTTCGAGCAAGCGAACGCGAGGTTCGATTCGATGGTCGCGGGATTCCAGATCACGGCTTGGCCGCCGGTCCTCGTGTTCGGTCTGGTCGCGGGCGTTGTGGCCGCGGTGGCCGCGGTGGTCGTCGTCTTGGTGGTTCGGTACCGCAGGAAGCGTCCCAGCCCCGCCCCCGTTGGCATGCCGACCATCGCGCCGCCTTCGATGGCGGTCCGGTTCTGCGCGAGCTGCGGGGCGCCAGTCCCTCCGGCGAATGCGTACGCGACCTTCTGTTCTTCTTGCGGGAAGCCTCTCCAGCGCCAGTGAGTTGGACCAGGCCCCCCGTCGTGGCTTTGACCGGATTACTAGTCGGATAGTCATTATCAATTCGACAATCGTTCAACTAAGACTATACCCTCGACCGCCGTAGGCACCGCGGTCCGGAGGATTCCTCATCTCGCGCGCTCGCATCGAGGCCGAACGTCGATGGGGCCGGCGCTTCTTCGCGGTGGTCTTCGGGATCTGGATCACGACCGTCCTGGCGTTCGGCGCGATCGCGGTGAACTGGTACCTGCACGTCAGCCTCGCGCAGTTCGTCTTGATGGTCCTGTTCCTGTTCAGTTTCGCCTTCGTCTTCTCGAAGCGGCTCCTGTCATTGTTCCTGCCGCCATATCAGCTGCCGGTTCTGGATCGCCTCGCGCACCAGCCGAAAGTCGCGGTCCTCTACGCCACGATGAACGACGTGGTGCCGGCCTGCGTCCGCGCGATCCGCCAGG
>VBME01000192.1 GCA_005878995.1 Methanobacteriota archaeon
TCGTCGCGGGCGGATACGGACCCGCCCAAGGAAACGTCCGGCCGCTGGGTCGGATCCCGCACTCCGACATGCCGTGGTGGTACTCGGCCTCCGACTTCTTCTTCCTCCCCTCCCGCTACGAGGGGTTCGGCCTTTCCACGATTGAAGCCCTCTCGTGCGGTGTCCCGGTGGTCGTAAGCGAAGCCGCGTTTCCCTTCTCGGGGAATCGGTCCCAATGCGGAATCGTCGTGGACGGGGATCGGGAGCAGGACTTCGTCCAAGCGATTCATCAGGTCGTGGGGGATGGAGACTCCTTCTCCCCCCGGGAATTCGCCGTCCCCAGGTTTTCCATCAAGGTGTTCGAGGATACCTGGCGAGGGTTCGTCAATTCCGTCCTCGGTGCCGGCGGATATTCCCTCCCGGCCACTCCGGAGGAAAATTCGTGAGCGCCGAGCCCTCGCCGGAGGTCTGGAGAGGCAGAACATCCGCACCGGCGACGCTGCGGGCCCCGCCGAGTGAAGCGGGCAGATTTGGACGAAACTTCGCGTTTGCCGCCGTCGGCCAGCTCGTTGCGCAAGTCCTCACGTTCGTCCTGTCGATTTCCCTCGCGAGACGGTTCGATCCGAGCATCTATGGAATTTTCGTCTTCGGCTTCGCGTTCCCGAGCTGGTTCCTACTGCTGGTCTCTCTCGGGCTGGATGAAGCGATTTCGACAAACGTCGCCGCGGATCGGTCCAGGGCACGCCGCTACCTCACCACCGTCGCGCTCCTTCGACTTCTTCTTGTAGCAATCGCTCTCGTCGCACTCTGGGTTGCCACCCAGATCGTATTAGCCGATCCGTTGGCGAGGAGCGTCACAATGCTTCTCGGGAGTGCCAGCGTCATCTCCTCATACGCGAACACGTTCAACTCGATCTTCCGAGCGTTCGAACGCTTCGAGTACCCGGCCTTGGTCACGATCGTCGAGCGATCGGTCACCGTGGGAATCTCTCTCCGCCTGTTGTCCCTCGGGCGTAGTCTCCTTGAAGTGTGTGTTGTGTTCCTGATTGGCAGCTTGATCACGTTAGCCCTCTCCGGTGCAATCGCAACGAGGAAGTTCGCATTCTTCACCAAGGCAGTCAACGCGAGGACCTTGAAGGAAATCGTGAAGACGGCGATTCCCTTCGGACTCGCCAATACGGTGGCAACGTTCGTTTTCACGACTGGGCTCGTTCTCCTGACGATTTTGCGAGATTCTGCTTCGACTGGTCTGTTCAACGCCGCGTTCACGTTGTTGTTCGGTATGTTCTCGTTCCTGTCCATCCTCAGCGGCACGCTGCTACCGATGATGTCCCGGCTAAGCCAAGAATCCCGACGGAAGCTCGCCAGGGCCCTCCAGAGGATTCAGAAGCTGGCGCTCATCGCTGGAGTACCGCTGGCGCTGGGCGGCTGGTTCTACGCGGACGCGATCATCGCATTGTTCTATGGCACCGCATTTCTTCCCGCGGCGGACAGCTTCCGGATCCTCGTCTTCAGTTTTTGTGTCGACACGGCCATGATGGGCAACGCACCTGCTCTCGCTGCAATCGGCAAGATGAAGCTGGTCTTGTACATTGGCTGTGTGGCTGCCGCGAGTACGATCGCGCTGAGCCTCTTGCTCATTCCGCCTTTCGGCGCGGTGGGCGCTGCGTATGCGTTCTTCGTATCGCATCTCCTGGCCGCAGGGCTAGGTGCCGTTGCCGTCCGACGCCTGATATCGCCGCTCGGCACATCCAGAATGATGGTCAAATCCGCCTTCGCGGGTTTTGTGATGCTGTTCGTCTTAGTCGCGCTCCCACGGCTGCCGCTCTTGCTCGGAGTCGCAACCGGTGCCGCGGTCTACTTCGCCGTCCTGTTCGCGATCCGGGGCGCGTCGAAGGAAGATCGGGCCCTGGTGGGAGAAGCGCTCCGCGGGGCCCTCCCGATCGCGGTCGTCCGCCGGTTCATCGGCATGGTCCGCGGGGCCCTCATGCGGTAGCCGGAGTCCTGCACGCAGAAGGCATACAAACGATTCCGGACGGACGCCGGATTTTCCGTGCGAAGCTTGGATGGGTCATCACGGTCCGGATCGGTATCGTCTGCGGATGCGATTGAAACGAGGAGCTTGTCTCCCGCACCTTTGTCAAACTCAAACGCGCGACCAAATCTATTAATACGCTCGCGGTCGATGAATCGTCAGACAGAGGTCTGACCAACCTCACTGGGATGGGTATGGGACTTCTTCGTTGGCTCCTCTGGCCCCGCCGCGCCAAAGACACAGATGAGGAGGCACCGCGCCGACGGCGCACGGGAAAGCCCCGGAGCCGATCCCACCAACCGGGCGTCTACCGGATCGAGGTCGATAACGAGGCGGGTCGGTTTCACGGGGACGGGCCGCCGTTCTCGTTCTGGTCATCGTCCCGTGTGATCCTGATCCTCTCCTTCCTCCTTTGGTGGATCCAGCCCGCCGGACCGATGATTGCGGGATACGTCGGCGGCCGCCGCGCGGGCTCTCCGATCAAGGCCGTCATCGCCGCGCTCATGCCTGTGTTTGCGATTTACATTGCGAACGCGGCATACGCCCACAACTTTGCAGCCCACCAGATCGACTTCGTCGCCTCCCTGCCCGCTGTGGTCAGCGACGGGGTTTCGAGCATCCTTCCGTTCCTCATTCCCTACAAGGAGTTCATGGTGTCGTACATGAAGGGCTTCGTCGAGGCCCTGACGACCACGTTCGGAATGGGGACGAACGGATACCTGATGGTCGTCATCTTCGCGTACATCGGCGGGCTCATCGCGGAACAGACCCGCCGCGAGCTCGTGTACCGCTCCGGGTCCGGGGCTTCGGTCGGTGTGAACCTCGTTCAGCCCCTCCTGGGAGCCCGACCCTACGTCGAGGAGGATGATGAGGCGTATGACGAGGACGAGGACATCCCCCTGAGCCGGAGGACGATGACGGCGAGGAGGTCGTGGTCTCGCGAACGCATCGCGTTCACTCGAGTGCCGCGGAGGAGAGGCACGAACACCGCCGCGCGACGCGCGCGCGGGCCGAAGACGACGAGGACGAGGACTCTCGTGGACCGCCGCCCCCACATGCGACGCACGTCCGCAGCCAAGCGGAGGAACGCGCGATCCAACGATTCGTCGAACGGGCCTTGCGGAATTACGATCATTCGAAGCTCTGAGCGCGCAATGTTTTTATCGCACGCCCCCCTGGCCTGATTGTCTCCCCAATGTTCTGTCCGAAATGCGGCTCGCTCCTGTTTCCAGAGAAGGGGAAGGTACACTGTAATTCGTGCGGGTACGAACGGTCCCTCTCCGGGAAGGACGCCACGATCACGAAGGTCGCGCGGCCCGGGAAGGAGAAGCCGTCGGAGACGCTCGTCCTCGACGAGATCACGGAGACGCTCCCGAAAACGCGCGTCGAATGTCCCAAGTGCGGACACTACGAGGCGTTCTGGGTGATGCGACAGACGCGCGCGGCGGACGAGCCGACGACGCGCATCTACCGCTGCGTGAAATGCCAGCACACGTGGCGCGAGTACTGATCCCGGCGAGGCCGCCCGGGAACCTTTATTATAGTTGACCGGATTTCGGAGGGAATTCTGGGGGAGGACGGTTGTTCGAGGGGAAGGTCAAGGCCGATGTTCTCAAGGAGGTGGTCGACGTCGTTTCGACGCTCGTCGACGAAGCGAAGTTCAACGTCGGCAAGGATTCCGTCGTGGTGAAAGCGGTCGACCCGGCCCACGTCGCGATGGTCGACCTCAGCCTCGATCGGGGCGCGTTCGAGGCTTACAAGGCGGACGAAGGCGAGCTCGGGGTCGACATGGACAAGATGAAGGAGATCCTGCGGCTCGCAAAGGCCGGAGAGACGATCGCGTTGCGACACGACGAGGACAAGAACCGGCTCGTGGTGACGGTCGGGAACACGACGCGTCGCATGGCCCTCGTGGACACGGCCGGGATGAGCGATCCGAAGGTGCCCAGCCTGAACCTGCCGGCGAAAGTGGTCGTCCGGACGGATGAGCTCCGGCAGGCGATCCGCGCGTCGGAGAGCATCAGCGATCACATCGCCCTCAAAGCGTCTCCAGAAGGGTTCGAAATCGTCTCCGAAGGCGACACGGACAATGTCTCGCACATGGTCCCAAAAGACCTGCTCGAGGAGCTCCAGGTCAAAGAAGCGGTCCGTTCCCTCTTCCCGCTCGACTACTTCTCGAACATGGTGAAGGCGATCAGCTCCGCGCCGAACGTGACCCTGTATCTCGGTTCCGACTATCCGGTGAAGCTGGAGTTCAAGATCGCCGGTGGCAAGGGCGAAGTGAAGTATCTCTTGGCACCCCGAATCGAGAGCGACGGATAGGCTTAGTACCAGTGAGAGCAGCGTACCGAGCGGTGGCCGCCAGAAGCCTGACTACATGTAATCGGCAGGGACAAGGTCCTGGACCGGCCTCGGCATCATATGCCTTTGGGAGAAACTCTCGCTTACCTTGCCGGCCTTGTGGACGGTGATGGTTATTTCAAGGTGAGTCGTGCCTACAGGACGCCCGGCACGGTTCACCCATACTATGCCACAACCGTCGGAGTGTCCCAACTCTGGCCAGGTGAAGCGGTGAGGGTGTTCGCGGCTACTTTTGGGGGCGTCGTCATGGACCCGAAAAAGATTTCGGTCGGACGATTGATGGCACGGTGCGAACTCCGTGGGTCCAAGGCGGAATCGGCCGCGAGGCGTCTCCTCCCTTTCCTCCAGTTGAAGAGGGAACAAGCCATTCTCCTCATCGAAATTGGACGACTGAGGCCGCGTCGCCGCCTGCGGGTCCGCGAACGCGGAGCCGCGTGCGTCCTGATGGAAGGGGTACGACAGGCGCTGCGGTCGTCTCACGATGGGACTCGCCCAACCGGGAAGCTGGTTTCATCGCGGCTCTCTTTGGAGGGTTACCAAGAACTGACTCCCGAACAACTTGGATGGACCCGAGAGCAGCTGCTCAGCTATCTCGCCGGTATCATAGACAGTGACGGAAATCTCAGGATCGAGAGGAAGAGAGTTAGAGGGATGATTGGCCCTCACTACCGGATCAACATCCGATGTGGACAAGTCCTACCATCCCGTGCCGTTGAGCTTCTCGCAAAGACCTTTGGCGGTCACGTCGGCCTCCGGAGGTCCCGTCGACCAAATTGCAGGGACTTGGCCACATGGAGCCTTTACGACAGGGCGGCTGAATCTGCGATTCGGGCGCTCCTTCCCTATCTCGTGGTGAAGAAGACAGAAGCCCTTCATCTTCTCGAACTGCGCTGGATGAAGGCTCAAGGCAAGAACGGATTGACCGAGTGGGTGCACGCGAACCGATGGCAGGCCTCAGTAAGAATGCGAAAACGGTGCTATACATTCGAACAGATTGCCGAATTCGAACGGATTTTCCTCAGGGTTCAACACATGCACTCGCCCGACCGACGAAGTTTCACAACCACGAGCAACGACTAAGCCTCGCGTGCCTCTCGGACTCCGACCGTGCACGGCAGACGCCGCTCTTCGAGCGTACTCGCTTGGAGTCTCTATTCATTCCTCGCCGACGTGCACTCCAGAAGCCTCGAGTTGCTGGAGCAGCTGTTTTCGCATTTTTCGGTTGCCGGCGAAGCCCTTGATTGGCGAGAGCGCGTTAGCGCTTCTAGCGACGCACGCTAACTCTAGTCCACCGTGCCTACTCGTTGGTTCGCCTCATTCCAATCGTGAATCGACCAAGGCTGCGCATACCTTCCGGGGGTGATGGACAGCGACCTTGCCTGAAGGTCACGAGAGTATGACGGTTGCTATCCTCGTCGAACGGTTTCCAGTTCGGAGGTCCTCAGACTCCGAATGCAAGCCGCAGTGCCGCGTAGGCGGCCATGCCGATTCCCGCCGACACGGGGATCGTGATGATCCACGCCCAGACGATTCGGCGCGCGACGCCCCACCGTACGGCTGACAGGCGCTTTGTCGCGCCAACTCCCATAATCGCCGAGGCGATTACATGGGTCGTGCTGACCGGAATGCCGGCTAGGGCCGTGCTCGCAAGCGCGATACCGCCCGCGGTTTCTGCAGAGAAGCCCTGCCAGGGCCGAAGTGCCGTGACGCGCTGCGACATCGTCCGTACGATTCGCCAGCCACCAAACAACGTGCCGAGCGAGATGGAGGCGTGCGCCCCGAGGATGACCCAGAACGGCACATGGAATTCCCCCGACGGAGGTCCCCACGGCGGGTTGATCGCAGCGACGACGAGGATGAGGGTGATGATCCCCATGCCTTTTTGTGCGTCGTTCGTCCCGTGGGTCACGCTGTAGAAGAAGCTGGAGACGAGTTGCAAGCGCCTGAACTCGTGATTTACGCGGGTCGGCGTGAATCTCCGAAAGAGCCGGATCACGAGGAGGGCAAGTCCGAACGCAAATAGGAGCCCGACAAGCGGCGCGGCGACCATGTAGACGACGATCTGAACGAGGCCTTTCAATAGGATTCGAGCGAGGATGATGGCAGGGAAGAGACCTGAGACAAGACCCGCTAGGATGACGATCCCGAGGGTCGGAGAGTCCTCCCGCGCGAGTCCCCAGAGGAGGACCGTGACCGCTCCCGCAGCGAATGCGATGAATGTCAGCTCGAGGAAGAGTAGCATGTTCCCAGCGCTGGGAAAGAGGATCGCTTGGACGCCTCCCGCCAGAATCGCAGACCCTACCAGACCCCCGATCAAAGCGTGGCTGCTCGAAGTCGGAAGGCCCCAAAACCATGTGAGGAGGTCCCACACGATAGCCCCGAGGACCCCTCCCATGATGATCGCCAGCGTATGCAGGAATTGCGCGTCGGAGGACGGGACGGAGCCGACGCCAAGCACGCTCGGGTCGATGATCCCTTTCCCGATCGTCTCCGCAATCGCGTTAGTAATGAAGGCCATCCCGACGAAGTTTCCGACTGCGGCTAGTCCGACCGCTTTCGTGGGCGTGAGGACTTTGGTGGCGACGACGGTAGCGATTGCGTTCGCGGCGTCGTGAAATCCATTGAAGAAATCGAACGAGAAGACAACGAGGATCGCGACCACAATGAGTTCTACAAACACAACCCTGCCTCTTCTCCCGAGCTCCGGCGCTGGCCAGCCACGCTCGGCGGCACGGAGCGGTGCTCCGCTGTATCGATCAGCCCGCCACGGTTTTCCATGAACGAGACCGGCGCATCCCTTACTGATTCTTCGCGACGATATCGCTCAGAACATTTGCGACATCCTCGCAGTAGTCGGTGGCCTGCTCGAGCCGCTCGATGATCTCCTTGAACTTGATGATGTGGACAGGATCCGCCTCCTTGAAAAGGTCCGCCACCGCATTGTTCATCAGATCGTCCGCGGCGTTCTCTAGCCGGTGCACCTCGATCGCGATGCGTTCGACTTCATCGCCCAGCTTTGTGTCGCGGATCATTCCGACGGCATCCTTCAGCAAGCGGGTCGCGTCGGCAATCACGTCTCCGAGCTGAATCATCGCCTCCGAGGGCCGTTCCACGCCGTAGAGATGAAGTCGGTTCGCTGCTGCATAGATCATATCGAGGACGTTGTCCAGGGAGCTTGCAAGTGACTGAATGTCCTCTCGATCGATCGGCGTGATAAAGGTCCGATTCAGCGCCTCGAAGACGTTGTGGACGAGTTCGTCCCCCTTGTGTTCGATGTCCTTGATGTGTCGCCGCTTCGCAGGCACGTCCCGGAAGTCGCCTAACAGATCTTGGAGCGCAACTGCGCCTTCGTCGACCGTCGCCGCCACCTGAGCCAGTTGGTCGAAGAAATGCCGTTCCTGGGGAATGATCCACTCCTTCAACCCCATCTTCCATGCCTCCTGCGCCGCGGTAGCGGTGCATCCACATTAAGCTTCTCGTGCGCTCGAATGAACGCGGATCAGCCTTCGTCGACGTCGACGCCGGAGGCCTCCAGCTGTTGAAGAAGCTGCTTTCGCATCTTTCGGTTTCCCGCGAATCCCTTGATCGCTTTCCGCGACATCTCGTAATTCCGCAAGAGTTCCTTTACGTCCCTCGGCGCGACCCCGGCGCCTCGGGCAATGCGTTGGACGCGGGAAGACTTCACCAGCTTCGGCTCCGTCATCTCCTTGTCCGTCATTGAGTCCATGATGATCTTGAATCGACGGAGTCGCGCTTGCGTGCTCTCCATGTCCGAATCTTTCAGCTTCGCGCCGACGCCAGGAATCAACGAAGCCAGCTTGCGCATCGGGCCCATGTCCGTCAGCATCTCGATCTGTTCGTACATCTCGTGGAGCGTGAACTTCCCCGCCATGATCTTTTTCGTGAGCGCCTCGGCCCTCTCCGCGTCGATCGCGTCTTGCGCCCGTTCGAGGAGAGTCTCCAAGTCACCCATTCCGAGGAGGCGGGAGATGAACCGAGGAGGCTCGAACTTCTCGAGGTCGTCGATCTTCTCGCCGACCCCAATGAAGACGATGGGCGCCTTCACCTCCGCGACCGCGGAGAGGGCGCCGCCCCCTTTCGCGGTGCCATCGAGCTTTGTGACGATGACCCCTGTGATTCCGACTGCGTCGTGGAACGCCTTCGCCTGGGGGCCGGCTTGCTGCCCGACCGTGGCGTCGATCACGAGGAACCGTTCGTCTGCTTCGACCGCCTTCGCGACGGCCTCGATTTCCGCGATCAGGTCTGGCTCGAGTGCGTGGCGGCCGGACGAGTCGACGACGACGACGTCGGTCTCCGCGAGTCCTTTCATGCCCGCCTTGGCGATCTTCACGGCGTCCTTCGCCCCCGAGTCACCGTAGAACGCCGCGTTGATCTGTTCGGACAGCTGCTTCAGTTGATCGTACGCGGCCGGCCGGTGCACGTCCGCCGCGACAAGGCCTACCGACAACCCTTTTTTCTGGAAGTATTTCGCGAGCTTCCCTGCCGTGGTCGTCTTGCCCTGGCCGTAGAGCCCGACGAGGAGGATCCGCTGTTTCTGAATCGGGACGTCCCGCGTCGACCCGAGGATTTTCACGAGTTCCTCGTAGATGATCCGAACGACGTGCTCGCGCGGGCTCATGCCCGCGGGCGGTTTTTCCTCCAAGGCGCGACGCTGGAGCTGCTTCGTAATGGCGAGCGCCAGCTGCACGTTCACGTCGGCCTGGATCAGCGCACGCTGAATGTCGCGGACGATTTCTTTGATCAGGGATTCGTCCACGTAGCTCGCGCCCGCGATCTTGCGGAGGGCCGCGCGGAGAGAGTCCCCGAGCTTCTCAAGGACCATTCGAAGACACCGAAGGGGTATTCCGCTTTAAGTCTGAGCACCTGGGAATCGGGCGGCCACGCTCAACGACCGAGGATGAGCAAGACCGTCGAGATGACCGTCGCCACCAGACTGAACGCCAGGACGACATCAATGGTGTCCAGTTTGTCGCTGATCCTCGCCAGGTGGAACAGCTCGGCCTGTTGGAACGAATCGATTCCTGCCGGTTGCGAACCGGGGGCCTTCCAAGCTATGACACCGCAAACCGGGCAGGAAAATCCCCCCGGGAGTGTTTGAATCGGCGCACGCGGCCGGTCATAAGTGTTTTGCCGAGATAAGCAAAAGGACGATTCCGACCACGAACATTACGCCGCCGAAAATCATTGCCGGGAGGAAAATTTCGCGGTATGGGTAGTCACCGAGGCAACCGGAACCGGCAGGGACTTCACACTGAAAGTAGGACCACGCCGCCACACCCACACCCATGACGATGAAGCTCAGAACAGTCGTCAGCCAGCCCCATTTCTTCCGGCTCCATCCCTCTCCGTTCGTGGTTGC
>VBME01000091.1 GCA_005878995.1 Methanobacteriota archaeon
CGGCGCGGGAGATCGACAAGATCGCGCTGATCGCGCCGAGTGCGACCGTGAACGTGATCCGCAACTACAACGTCGCGGAGAAGCGACGCCTCACCCTGCCCGACCGGGCGATCGGCATCTTACGGTGCGCGAATCCGAACTGCATCTCGAACGTCCGCGAGCCGATCGAGTCGACGTTCGTGGTGCGCTCCAAGAACCCGCTGCGGGTGGTTTGCAAGTACTGCGACCGGGAACTCGAGGACATCGTCGCCCATATTCTTTGACGCACGGCGCGTTCTCGCGAGCCGGCCGAGCCGTTCACCGAAGCGTTTAAGAACGCCTCCTCAGATACGCGCCCCAGAAGGGATGGTGACTCTTGCTCGAAGAGCTATCCGAAATCATCGGGCTCCAAGTCTACACGCAGAACGGCGTGTTCTTGGGAAACGTGAACAACCTCGTCGTGGACGTGGACAACGGCGCCGTCGATGGAATCTTCGTCGGGGAGACGAATCCCCTCCTGGTTGAGGGGAGCCGTGCGGTGAGCGTTCCGTACCGGTGGGTCCAGAGCGTGGGAGACATCGTCGTGCTGCGGTATTTCCCCAAGCGCGTGTCCCTGAAGAAGGGGATCGCCGCGCCGATTCAGGCCGCGGCGAAGTAGGTTCGTCCGCGAAACGCGAAACGGTTATTCGGGAAGGCCCATTGCCGTCCAATGGCCCGCCGGAGCCCGACCGCCAAGACGACGACCATGCGGTTTGACGTGGTTGAGATTCAAGCGCTACACGGGCACGAGCAGATTCGGCCCGGGCTTCTCGCGGAGCTCCGGGATCTGATTAAGCGGGATGGTTACATCCGGCGCCCGATCCTCGTGGCGGATCGCGCATTCGTGGTCCTGGACGGCCACCATCGTGTCGAGGCGCTCCGCTCCCTCGGTTGCCGCCGGATTCCTGCGTACCTCGTCGACTATTCCTCGGAGATCGTGAAACTGACGACCTGGCCCGACGCGATTGTTTCCTCCGTCACGAAGGAGGAAGTGATTCGCCGTGGTTTGACGGGTGATTTGTTTCCCCCGAAAACCTCCCGCCACACAGTGACGATTTCACTCGAGGATCGACCGACGGACCTCTCTGATTTGAAATGACTAGCCCCGAGGCGGTGAGCCGGTTTCGGGCCCTCGGGAGCGCCTCCGGATTCGAATCCAAACCGCAACGGTGGTGGAGGACGCGACCGCGGTGACGATCCCGACGATCCCCCATTGACTCGCGGTGAGGCCGAGGAACCGGCGCGGCTCGAGCGCTTGGTACCGGTACGACACGAGCTCGTTCGTCGCGACTCTCGATGTCCCGTTGTATGACTCCGTTCGTGCATCGTTTCCCGTCGCGGGTGCGTAGTAGGACAGGGCGTAGCTGCCGTCGGGTGTCGTCTCACGGATTCGATAGGCGTCGAAGTGTCCGGCAGGCGAGTCGACCGCGATGGCCGTCTCAAGGGCGTAGCTCACATTCCACCAAACCCGACCTGCCGTGTGGGTCTGGTTCTGAAAGCCGTAGAACAGCCGGGAGTCCTCGGAGAAGTTCATCTGTCCGGTCACGACGCTTGTGTTCCCGATTTCAGCCGGAAACCGCCAGGGGTCGTCGAAGAATCGGAAGGTCGTCGTGTTCTGGACGCTCAGGAGGAACGGGATCGGTAAGGATGAAGTGCGGAACGTCCCGTTCGCCTCGAGGTCCACGACGCTCGACACGACTTTCAGCCCGGCAGATTCGAGCGACTCTTCGCCGGTGAGCAACCATCTTCCGGAAGCCGGTGTCAGCCCGAGGTGCGTCGAGAACGTCCCCGCCGCGGTACCGCTGCCCGTCACCGACATTTGCACGGCGTCGTACGACGCCCCTTCGATGGTCACCGGTCCTTGGCTGGAAACGCCGAGAGTGATCTCGCCATCGAGGAAGAACCCCGCAGCGAGCGACGTGTTCGTATGGTAGGTCCAGAAATCTCCCACCGTGAGACGGGGCCCGCTCACCACCTCGTTCGAGGCGGCGGTCGTCCCCGCGAGGGAGCTGATTGCGAGAACAAACACGGCGAGAGCCGCTGGCCGCACAGGTCTTCATTCGAGCCCGTTCGATTAAGGTTGTTGGTTTAGGTCCGGGAGTCGATCACGGACTTGCCTCTCGGGTTCGGTCGAATCCGGAGGCGACCGACCGGTTCGCGCTGGAGCGACTCCCCGAGCGTGATCCGGTCGAGGAAAATGGCGAGAGCGGCAACCTCGGAGTGAGGTTGGTTGCCCACCGCCACGTTGAAGTCGACGAGGTCGTAGACCTCTCGTGGCACCTTTTCCGCTCCCACCACGACGAGCAGATTGTCTCGCCCGATTCGTGGGGTCGCTTTGTCGAGCGGCAACCCGTACATCGTGAGGTGAACCTTGGGCCCCTTCCAATCCCTCAATGTACGCTTCCAAGGGATTCCCGTCGTGATGGCGAAGGATCCGCCGAACCGTTCCACGACGTTTCGGACCGTGCGCTCGAGAGACCGGTCGCGGGTCGAGACGAGGATCGCGTCCGCCCCGAGTGCGCGCGCGGTGAGAGCCACATGGGTCGTCACGCGCTTGTCGCGGGCCGGTCGGTGGCCGAGGCGGAGGACCGTAATCACGGTCTAGTCCTCGAACCGGATGATCCGATGGCCTCGGAAGTCGAGCCGAGGCGATCGCTTGACGAGCGCTTTCAGCTTCGTCTGCGTCACTTTGAGGGCCTCCGCGACGTCGCCGGAAAACTTGCCCTCCGGTCCGATCATGTCAAAAATCGTGGTCTCGACCGCGTTGTAGGCATCCTCGGACATCATGGCCGCGTGGAGGACATCCGAGATTTCCTGGATCGGCGCGGTCGCGTTGATGTGAAACGACGAGTAGAACGCGTGGTACGCCTTCTCCGGCGAGGCGGTCGGTCCCGTTTGCCACTTCGTCTCCACGAGTTTCATCTTCTCGAAGAAACGCAGGGCGTTTGAGCCTCCCGGGCCGAATTTTTCCTCGATCTCTCGCACGGTCTTCCAGCCCGCGGACACCTCTTTGAAGACCTCGTTTTTCACGTCGCTGTCGACTGCGCGGAGAATCGGCACGAGTTCGGCCACTTCGCTGACAACCTTGATGCGATTCAAAGAAACCGACGCCGCGATATCTGGCTCGGCCGTTATAAGTTTTATTTCGATGCTCGAAAGAATTTGGGAATCCGCGAATGGGACCAACGGAACGACCTTTGTTTCCGCTCGGGACACGCCCCCCCTTCTCCATGCGACCTGCCTCCCGCGGGCGGAAATGTTTATGCGAAACTGGGCCTTCTCTCAAGGCGGATCGAATGAAAGTGAAGGAGCTCCGGCCGGAAAGCAAGGTCGACGTGATTGATCTCACGATTCGCCAGAAGGGAGCGGTCCGAGATTTCTCGAGTCGGGGCGGTTCCACCGGAAAGGTGTGCGATGCGAAAGCGGTCGACGAGGAGGGCTCCGAGGTCTCCGTCAGTCTGTGGAACGAGGAGATCGAACGGGTGCAAGCGAACGACCGGATCCGCATCACGAACGGTTGGGTTCGCGAGTGGCGGGGCAACATGCAGGTCAGCGCGGGTCGATACGGGAAGCTCGAAGTCCTACATTGAGGGGCCCAATCCCGTCCCGAACCCTGCGAGGAGATAGTAGACCACGAGCATCGGGAAGACTTGCATCAAAAAGTCATCGTCGATCTGGACGTGTTTCGGACCCTCGACGAGGATTGCGGCCACCGTCGCGGCCGCCGAGAAGAACAGGGCGTTCTGGATCGCGAACGAGTGCATCAAGAGGACCGTCCCCAAGAAGAGGGCGAAATAGGTCGCCGTCGGGATCACGCGGTTCCATCCTCGTCGCCGGCAGAGTCCCGCCAGAGGATCGATCCACGCCATTCCGATGAACACGGGAATCACGATTCGCGGATCGCGGATCACGAAGAGCCCGAACGCAAGGCCGAGGGCCCCCTGCGCGTAGGCCGAGACCCTTTGCTCCTCGTACGTGCGCATGCCGAACATCCGCAGGCCCAGCGCAATCCGAGAGACTTCGATGCACGCGGCCGTCCCGAGGAAGAGCAACGTCACGCTCGTGCGCGTGATGCCACCCCCCAGTTCCTCGGGCAGGAGGTAGTAGGCCATGAAGACCGGAGAGATCAGGTGGAACGCTCGACGGAAGGTCGAGCTGACGTCCATCGTTCCGACCCCGTGCGGTCACTCGCCGAATTCCGTGCCGCGCCATTTCGCGTCAATGCCCTTGAGCAAGATATACGTTGTCGCGGCGAGGACGGCGAGCACGATGCCGATTCCCGTCGCGGCGAACCGCAGGTCGCGGTCGATGGTGAAAGACAGGATCGTGAGGCCGAAGTCGGGGAGCATCGACATCACGCTGAATCGGGCCAGCACCCCCGGATCGAACAGGAACGAGTTCGTCCGGAGCCCCGTAAGGTACGCGGTCAAGACGACGATGTACGTCGAGGTGACCACGACAATCGGGATCGCGAGCCAGAGGAGTCGAGTGTCCGCGTTGAGCCATGCAATCGTCACGACGAATCCGACGCTGATCCAAGTCGTCAGGAGAAGGAACGCGAGGAGCTTGGCACGGATCACCTCCGGGACCGAAACGGGGACCGTCGCCAGGTAGTCCGTCGCGTCGACGTTGTTGAGCCAGTTGTACAAGATCACACCGAAGAAGCCGACCATGCCGGCGTAAAACACCGTGTTGAAACCGACGGGGACCTGGAGCCCATACCGCACAAACCAGGCGGTGAAGGAAAGGAACAGCAGCGGTGTGACGAACGAGAAGAACATTTTCGCGAAAGTCCCGCTCCGTTGCAGGTCCAGGAATTCTTTCCCGAGCAGCGTTCCGATGCGGTCGAAACCTCGGAGACGGGATAGGATCCGCGGCAACTCGTCCCGAACTTCGACTGCGGGTGGCTCAAACCGGTCCGGGACGAGCAACACCGCTCCGACGACGAGGCCCGCGACGGTCCCGAGGGCGAGCAGGATGAGCGCCGCGGCCGCCCCCGCGTTCGTCCCGAGCGGCGGGAGGTTCTGGTGGGCCGCGAGACCCGGGAGAATCCAGGAGAGCGGAATCGCGCGGGTGGTCCCCGCGGCCCCGAAAATGCCGGAGACGCCGATCACGGCCGCGGCAAACCCCGTTCGACTCCGCATGTACACGGTCGATACGAGGAAGCTGAGGGACATCCCCAGGAGGAACGACAGGAGCGCCGTCCCGAAGAGAATCCCGATGCTCGTGAGTCGAAAATGCGTCACGGGGATGGAGATCATCAAGCCGATCGTCGCGGGGGCGAGGAGCAATGCCACATAGAAAATCGAGTCCCGGACGAACATCCCAAAGAAGGTCCGCCGGAGGTGCATCGGGAGGATGGCGGGCATCGCGACGATGTAGTTCCGGGTGCCGTTCGTCCGCTCGAGATACTGGCGGCCCAGGAAGCCGAACGCCCCGACGCTGAGGCCGTAGAGGAAGACGCTCACGTGAAGCAAGAGGATCGCGTCGGTGAGCGGCGTGTACGCGAGCAGCCTCCCGCTCGTGACCGCGATGGAGAGCGCGAACATCGTGATGATGAATGGGAAAGAGAGGAACATCGTGCGACTCGAGTAGCTCGCATGGACGCGGAACTCTTCCTTCAACATGAATCCGAGGAGCCACGACATCGTCATGCCCCGACAAGCCGCAGGAACGCAGACTCGAGGTCTGTATCCCGTCCGCGGATTTCGTTTAGCGTCCCCGTCGCGATGATCGATCCGCTCCGGATCACGGCCACGCGGTTGCAGAGTTTCTCGGCGATGTCGAGCAAGTGGGACGCCATGAGGACGGTCCCCCCGTGCGCGACGTACCCGAGGAGAAAATCCTTGAGCTTCCGCTGGTAGATCGGATCCAGGTTGATGAACGGTTCATCGAGGAATACGAGCGCCGGATCATGAAGGAACGCCGCCGCGAGCATGAGTTTCTGGCGCGTGCCTTTCGAGAGATCCTTGCAGAGGCTCGTTCGGTTCTCGTCGAGGTCGAAGAAATCGAACCACCGCGCGATCCTCGACTCGAGGGATTCCAGGTGGCGAACCCGACCGACGAAATACAGGTACTCGAATGCAGTGAGGTACGAGGGAGGGGACTCCACCTCCGGGACGATCCCCACCAGGGACTTGACCCGCAGGGGCTCCTCCACCACGTTCACGTCGAGGACCTGCGCCCCGCCGGACGTCGGCCGCAGCTGTCCGGTGAGGATCCTCAGCATCGTCGTCTTGCCGGCGCCGTTCGGCCCGAAGAGACCGAAGAACTCCCCGGCCTCGACTCGCAGGTCGACTTCCTTGAGGGCGTCCGTGTGACCGTACCGCTTCCCCAGTTGCGCCGCGAGAATGGCAGACACGCCGCCGCCGACGCGAGGCGCGTTATATAGGGATTCCCTCGTGGTTATCGACCGTCGCTCACCCGAAGTTATTTGCGATGCGGATGTCTCCCAATCATCGTGGGCACCGTCCTGTTTGTCTGCGTCGAGAACACGTTCCGAAGCGTGTTGTCCGAGACGCTGTTCAACGCAGCGGCGCCGCCGGGTTGGCGCGCCGAGAGCGCAGGCGTGCAAGCCGCCGCGGCGATCAATCCGGTCGTCCCGGTACTGCTCGCTGAGATTGGGATCAAACTGGGGCCGAAGACGCCACGGACCGCGACCCCCGACATGGTTGCCCGGGCTTCTCGCGTCGTCACGTTCGGCTGCCTCGACCGATGTCCGATCGGGGCGAAGGAGAAAGCGGAGGACTGGCCGATCCCCGGTGCGACCGGGAAAACGATGGACGAGCTTCGCGGGATCCGGGATGAACTCCGTCGACGGGCCGCGGATCTCGCGACTCGACTTGCTGCCTCGACGGTGCCCGCGAAGTCCGCGTGAGGAAAGATTGA
>VBME01000092.1 GCA_005878995.1 Methanobacteriota archaeon
TCCTCGAGTACGCGGCCCGGGGATGGAAGAAATACGTTTCACCGCGCCTCCCGGAGATCCGGTGGCCGTGGCGGCGCGCCAAGACCAAACCGGAGAGGAGAAGGCCACCCGAGGACGCGGATGAATCCTCCGAGAACCCGAGGCGCGGCCGCAGGAAGCCGCCTAAAGAAGAGTCGTCTGAACCTTGAGTCGGTAGCCGCGGACCTCCCCGAGGATCTCGTCCTTCTCCAAGACCTTCTTCACGTCGAGCGGAGGGACCGACGCCTGGATTTCCTTCGTCCGACCGCCCCGTCCGAACGAGCGCACGCGCGCGTGGACGAGCCCGAGCATGTCCAGCTCCGAGATCAAGTCCGTCACGCGCCGCTGAGTGAGCGGCGTCACGCCCGTCTTCCGCGACAGGTCGCGGTACGTCGTGTAGACTTCGCCCGTTGTGAGCTTCGTGTTCCCGATCTCCTCGTTCAGGAGGATGCCCAGGAGGATCAGCTTCGACTGGGTCGGGAGGCTCTTCACCGCCTCGATCACCGTGTCGAGCTCGATCTTGTTCTTCGCCCGCTGGACGTGTTCCTCCGTGATGTGTCCGTCCCCCTGGCGCTCGGCGAGTTCCGCGCTCACCCGGAGGAGGTCGAGCGCCCTCCGCGCGTCGCCGTGCTCCTGCGCCGCGAGGGCGGCGATGAGCTGTAGGACGCCATCCGCGGCGGTCCCGTTCTCGAACGCGAGCCGAGACCTCTCCGAGAGGATGTCGTGGAGCTCGTCCGCGTTGTAGGGCGGGAACACCATCTTCTCGTCCGCAAGACGAGAACGCACGCGGGGGTCGAGGTACTCCGTGAACGTCAGTTCGTTCGAAATCCCGATCAGCGAAACGCGGGCCTTCGACAGGTCGTCGTTGATCTTCAGCAGCTGGTACAGGATGTCGTCCCCGTTCTTCTGGACGAGCTTGTCGATTTCGTCCAAGGCGACGATCACGACGCGCTTCTCTTCGTCGAGTTTCTCCAGGAGCAGGCTGTAGACGCGGTCCGTCGAAAGGCCGGTGAACGGGATCCGCTGATGGAAATTCTCGATGAACTTGTTGCCGATCGACTGGAGCACGCCGTACGGGGTGTCGACGATCTCGCAGTTCAGGTAGAGGTATTGGACCATCCGCGCGCCGTCCGCCTTGCGGAACTCGTTCTCGATGTACTTGACGACGGCCGTCTTCCCCGTCCCGGTCTTGCCGAAGATGAGGATGTTGCTCGGCCGTTCGCCCCTCAGCGCGGTCGCGAGGATCTGCGCGAGCTGCCCGATGTGACTCTCCCGGTGCGGCAGACGTTCCGGGAGGTACGAGGGCCGCAGGATCTCCCGGTCCATCTTGAAGATCGTCCGAGTTCCAAGGTACGGTTGGAAGATGCTTTCTTCCATATGATCCCGCTCCCCCTACCAGCGAGAAGGTTCGCCTCGCGTGTCTCTTTTCCAGAGAAAATCGCGCGCGAGAGAGGGCCCGTATCAGGGGGACCCCACAAAAAGGTTTGCGATTCCGGAGTGCGACAATCCATGCGCGACGACGGTCCGATTTTTATTCATGTTCGCTTATGATAGCACCCGTCGAGACCGGGTTGAAAGTTCACGCTGGGAACGACACGACGTTCGCAGGTCGTCAGGAGACAACGCTAAGAGCGGATTAACTTCGTCTCCAGAGGGCCGCACCACGAGCAGTACGCTTATCCCCACGAAGGCGCGTCCCGGGCCCGTGGAGAAGCGCGTCGCGTTCGGGTCCGGACGAGCCCTCATCGTGAGCCGCGCGGTCTTGCTCGCGGGAGCTTCCACGGTCGTCGCCGTCTTCTTTGCGCTGTTCACGTCCGCGCCGCCGCTGTTGCCAATCGTCCTCCTCACCATCGTCCTCGTCGCGTACGGACTCCTCTTCGTCCTCTCTCCGTTGCTGACCGAACATTGGGTCACGCGGTCGCGGTTGATCTTGCGACAAGGTTGGTACTTCCGCGCGGTGGTCCGGTTCTCGGAAATCGAGGCGGTGTCCTCGGCCAGCGATGCCGAGCGCCAGCGCGTTCCCCTGGGAATCAACCGGCCGTTCGGCCAACCCATGCTGTTCGTCACCGGAGGCCGCACGAACCTCGTGGCGTGTCGGCTCCGCAAACCGCGCCGCTTCTGGCAGGCCTTTGGCCTTTCCGCCCGCGAGATCGTGTTCGACGTCGATGACCGCACCCGCTTCCTGGCGGCGTTCGACGAGCGGCAGCGGTTACTCCCGCCAGTCCAACCCGATCGTGCGCACGCCGACCTTCGGGATTAGCGGCATCTTCCGCTTGTGGACGCTCTTCGCGACGAGGCCTTGCACGTACTTGACGTGGTCGAGCGGCACGCCCGCCTTCTCCGAGATCGCCTCCGGTTCAAGTTGGAGCTCGATCCCAAGCAAAATCCGGTCCAACTCGGAGTAAGAGATCCCGAGCTCGCCCTCGTCCGTTTGACCGGGCCACAGACCGGCCGTCGGCACTTTTTCCACGATCTCAGGCGGCACGCCGACGTAGCGGGCCATCTCTTTCACCTGCGTCTTGTAGAGATCGCCAATCGGGAGGAAGTCAACACCCCCGTCCCCCCATTTCGAAAAGTAGCCCGTGAGAGCCTCACTCTTGTTCCCCGTGCCCATCACGACGCGGTCCTCGGTATTCGCGATGAAATAGAGGATTGCCATCCGCGCCCTCGCCCGGAGATTCCCGCGCGCGATGGCGTCCGCTTGGAATGCGTTGAGCCGCTTCTCCAGCGCGGTCCCGATCGATCCAATCCCGACAACCCGGAATTCAATGCCGAGGGCCTTCGCCCACTTGCGCGCGTCTCGGAGATCTTTGCCGCCTTTCCCGTCCGGCATCGCGACGGCCAAGACCCGCCCCGGGCCGATCGCGTCCGCACACAGTTTCGCGACGAGCGCCGAGTCGACCCCGCCACTCAACCCGAGGACGACGCCCTTCCGGCCGCTTTCCCGGATCGAATGGACGATGAACGCTTGGATGATGAAGGCCTGCTCTTCCTTGAAATGCGGAGTGAGCTCGGCCACGCGGACGGAACCTGCGTCGCGGGCATAAACCCTTGCGGCACCCGAAGTCTTTATCGCGGGGCGCGGGTTCGCCGCGCGCCCGTGAACGCGAACGAGGCCACCCTCGTCTGGGTCGACGAATACAGCCGGATGGCGGAAGCCTACGACCAGAACGTCGCGCCGCGATTCGAACCAATCGCGCAGGAGGTCGTACACCTCGCGGACCCGAAACCGAACGAGCTGTTCCTCGACGTCGGCACAGGGACCGGGCTGCTCGCGTGCCTCCTGGCACCGCGCGTGCTCCCGCAAGGGGTCGTCGCGATCGACCTCGCGGACGGAGCGATTTCCGTCGCGAGCTACCGCGCAGGGAACGCGGGGATTCGCAACATCCGGTTCGAGATGCTCGACTCCCGCAACATCGTCTACCATGGGAAGCTCTTCGACGGCGTGGCGAGCAACCTCGGCGTCCCGGCGCTCGGGTACGACCGCGTCTTCCATGAAGTCTATCGAGTCCTGAAGACCTCCGGTCGGTTCGTCTTTAGCGAGTGGCCGACGGACCCGAACCCCTCGTTCGCCGCGTTGCGGGAACTGCTTGAGAAACACGGCACGCGGTCACCCTCGAAGGACCTTGTCGAGGTGCGCGAGGCGGTGCGGCTCGTCCGATCGGATCCCGAGGCAAAGGCGCTCGGCGATCCGCGGGCGGTCCTCGAGGCCCTCCGCGTCCAGGGATTCGACCGACGGGAATCGATGAAGAAAGAGTTCCCGGTGCGGTTCGCGAGCCCCGACGAGCTCGTTCGATTCGCTGCGTCGTACGGATTTTATGAACGCGAGCTGCGCGAGATGCCGCCCGAGAGCCACAAGGCGTTCGACGCGGAGTTGGCGGCCCGCCTCCGGCCGCTCACGACGTCGGCCGGAATCGAGGACATCTGGACCGTGAACTTCTTCATTGCCCATCCGGAGTAAGGACGGTTCGGAAGGAAACCCTAAATACGCCGCGGCTCATCGAAACGGAGTCACATGGCCGTCGAGCCGATCATCCGCGGCGTGGACGCCCACAAGGTGTACAACTCCGGTCCCGTGACGGTCCACGCGCTCCGCGGCGTGAGCCTCACGATTCCCCGCGGCGAGATGGTCGCGATCATGGGACCGTCCGGCTGCGGGAAGACGACCCTTCTGAATTGTTTCTCGGGCCTCGACGACCTCACTTCGGGCGACGTCTTCATCGAGGGCGTCTCCCTCGCCTCGATGGACGACAACGCGAAGAGCCGGTATCGCTCCCGGCGGATGGGATTCGTGTTCCAGTCGTACAACCTGTTGCCCGTGCTGACGGCGGCCGAGAACGTCGAATTGCCGCTCCTCGTCGCGAAGGTCCCGGCCCGGGAAGCGCGGAGGAAGGCGCTCGCCCTCCTGGTCGCGGTCGAACTGGACGGATGGGCGGACCACAAGCCCGCCCAGCTCAGCGCGGGCCAGCAGCAGCGTGTCGCGATCGCGCGCGCCCTCGTGAACGACCCGGCGATCGTGTGGGCCGACGAGCCGACCGGGAACCTCGATTCCGAGACGTCGACCCAGATCATGGACCTCCTCGTGCGCCTGAACCGGGAGGCGGGGCAGACCGTGGTGCTCGTGACGCACGACGCGCTCGTCAGCTCGCGCGCCCACCGGATCCTGCGGATGCGGAACGGGCAGATCGTCGAGGAGACCGAGACGCGGGGCGGCTGAGATGGCGCTCCCCGATTGGTCCGCGTGGGCCATCCTCGTGGGGGTCATCCTCGCGGCGATCGTGGTCGGCCTGCGGCCGCTCCTGGCCCGCCTCGCGGCGCGCAACATCGGACGCCGGAAGTCGCGCGTCCTGATCGTCGTCGCGGGCCTCCTCGTGGGGACCGCGATCATCTCCTCGAGCCTCGTCGTGGGCGATACCCTGAGCTACATCTTCCTCCAGGACGTGTACGTGCGGCTCGACGCGGTCGATGAGCTCGTCTCGAATGCGTTCAACGGCCAGCTCTTCTCCTTCGCCGAATCGAACGCGACGCAGATCGCGTCGGACCTCGCGGCGGTCCACAGCCCGGTCGACGGGATCGCGCCCGCGCTCCTGAAGGTCATGCCGGTCCGGAACGTCGCGGGGAACAAGGGGAACCAGCAGATCACCGTGATGGGCCTGAACGCATCGTACGAGGGGGCGTTCGGCCCGTTGACGCGGCTCGACGGTCGGACGACCGACACGAACGAGCTCGGGCTGACCGATGTCTTCGCGAACGAACGCGCGGCCGCGGACCTGAACGCGACGCCGGGCGAAGACCTGACCCTGTTCTATGGGACGACGAACCAGACCATCGTCCACGCGAGCGTAGCCGCGATCGTCCGCGACATCGGCAAAGCGGCGTACGGGCGCCGGGCGATCCTGTTCATGGACCTGGGCCGCGCCCAATCCGCGTTCAACGAGAGCGGGGCGATCAACCTGATCCGCGTCTCGAACCTCGGCGGGGTCGCGGAGGGCGTCGCGTCGTCCGACCAGGTGACGCACGACTTGCGGCTGAGCATCGCGAGGAACCATCTCGTGGGCTTGCAGGTCGACCCTGTGAAGGCGGACGATATCGTACTGGCGGTCCAGGTCGGCCGGGACGCGACGGACCTGTTCCTCGTCATGGGCGCGTTCGGCATCCTCGCGGGCGTCCTGCTCATCGTGAACATCTTCGTCATGCTCGCCGAGGAACGGAAGCCGGAGCTCGGGGTCGCCCGCGCGGTCGGGTTCCTCCGCGGGGATTTGTTGGCGACGTTCGCCCTCGAGGGGACGTTCTACGCGGTCGTCGCCGCCGCACTCGGCGCCCTCGGGGGCCTCGGCCTCGGGTACGTGATGGTGTACTTCTTCGACAAGGTCGTCCCCCATGGAGAGGTCGTCGTCACGTTCCACTTCGACCCGACGTCCGTCGTCACGGCGTTCGTCGCCGGGACCGCATTGACCTGGATCACGATCCTCGTCGCATCGTGGCGTGTCAGCCGCTTGAACATCGTGCGTGCGATCCGGGACCTGCCAGAGCCGAGCACGCGAGAGCGTTCGCGGGAGACCCTGATCGCGGGCGTCCTCATCGCCCTTGCCGGCGCGGTCCTCACCGCGTGGGGGTTTGCGGCGGACACGGGGATGGGGAAGATCCCCGGGCCTCCCGTGCTGGCCATCGGTATCGGGATCGCCGCGGCTTCCCGCGGCTGGGCCCGTGCGGCGCTGACCCTCGCCGCGGCCTTCAACCTCACTTGGATCCTGATGCCCGTCGGCTTGCTCAACCAACAGACGGACAACGTCTCCGTGGCGTTCGTCATGACGGGCGTCATCCTCGTCGGGTCGGGAATCCTGATCGCGGTGTTCAACATCAGCGAAGCGCTGCGGGCGCTCCTCCGGCGGGCGAACCGCGGCGCGGGACGGCCGGTCCTGAAGACGGCAATCTCCTATCCGATGGACAAACGGTTCCGCACGGGGATGACCGTCGCGATGTTCGCGCTCATCCTGTTCATGGTCACGCTGATCTCGATGCTCCAAGGTCTCCAGGCGTCGAGCCTCGAATCGTTCGTTCAGCAGCAGTCCGGCGGCTACGACGTCATCGCGTACACGACGACGTACAGCGAGATCCCGAACTTCCGCGAATCTCTCCGGGCCAACTTCAGCGAAGCCCTCTTTGCCGGCGGCTACAACGGGACGTCGAGCGCGAGCGTCATGCCGGCGAAAGTCGAGGCGATCGACGGGAATCGGTCGTACGAGTACACGCTCTGGGGCGTCGACAATTTCCTGATCCAGACGAATCAGTACGGGTTCACGAGCTTCCTCCCGTCGTACGTGAACGAGTCGAGCGGACAGCGGGAGGCGCTCACCACCCGGGATCAAGTGTGGCTCTCCCTGCGATACAATCACACCTTGGCGATCGTCGACCGCACCGCCGCGGGCCCGAACCAGTTCGTCCCGGATGAGAGCCGACTCCGCCTCACCCCGGGCGACCAGATCCGAGCCTACGACTTTGCGGGCCGGTCCGTGAACCTGACGATCGTCGGCGTCCTCGCCCAGGCGTTGCAGTTCACGTCCGGCGTGTTCGTGG
>VBME01000093.1 GCA_005878995.1 Methanobacteriota archaeon
GATGCGGCCGATTCAGTGGTTGGGCCCCGCCGCTCTGGGGACCGGAGTGGTCGTCCTCGCACTCGCGGTCGCGCGAGGCGAAGCGAGCGTGTACCTCGTCGTGATCGTGCCCGTCGTCGCCGGAACGGGGCCACTCGCGTTCCTGGGCATCCTCTTGGTTTTCGTCGGATTCTTCCTGACCTTCCTCCTCTGGCCAACGCGGACCGAGGCCGGTTCCACGGAGCAGGTCGACGCGGGACGGGCCGAAGGCCTTGCGCCCACCCGCCGATGGGGTGGGGTTGCGTTCCTTGGCCCGATCCCGCTCGTGTTCGGATCGGATTCGCGGATGACGCGCACAATGCTCTGGGTTGGAGTCGCTCTGTTCCTGGCGCTCCTGGCCCTCACCATCCTAGCGCTCCTGGCCTGACGGGTTTTTATCCGAACGCGTTCATCCCTCGGCGCCAATGAAAATCTTGATCACGGACGGCCTCGAACCGGAGGCGGTCGTCACGCTCCGAAAAGCTCACGAGGTCTCCGTGCAAGAACTCGACTCGAAGGCGCTGCTCGGTGCGATTCCCTCCTACCATGCCCTCATCGTGCGGAGCCGGACGAAAGTTACGAAAGACGTTCTGGACCGCGGCGCGAGCCTCAAAGTCGTCGGCCGGGCCGGCGTCGGCGTGGACAACATCGACGTGACGGCGGCGACCGCCCGGCGGATCGTCGTCGTGAACGCGCCCACGGCGAGCACCGTGAGCGTCGCGGAGCTTGCGGTCGGACACATGCTTTCCTTGCTCCGGCACCTCCCGGAAGCCGATCGGTCGGTGAAGGAGGGGAAGTGGGAGAAGCCCAGGCTTGAGGGACGGGAGCTGTTTGGGAAGACCCTCGGCCTTCTCGGCTCAGGCCGAATCGGTGCGGAAGTCGCGAAGCGCGCCCAAGCGTTCGGAATGCGGGTGATCGCATACGACCCGTACATTTCGCGGCCCGCTGCCGAGTCCCTCGGAATCCGGCTCGTCGAGAAGGACGTCATGTTCCGAGAGGCCGATGTCCTCAGCATCCATGCCGCGTTGACCTCCGAGACGAAGGGTATGGTCGGCGCCGCAGAGCTGGCCCTGATGAAACGCGAAGCGGTTCTCGTGAACTGCGCCCGCGGGGAAGTCGTGCAAGAGGCCGCCCTCGCTGATGCGCTCAGAGCAAAGACGATCGCGGGTGCGGCGATCGACGTGTTCGAGAGAGAGCCGCCCGTCGGCAGCCCGCTCCTTGCTGCGCCGAACGTCGTCTTCACACCGCATCTCGGTGCGTCGACGACGGAGGCCCAGGCACGGGCGGGCACCCTCATCGCCGAGCAAGTGATGAAGGCCCTCGGCGGCGAGCGGCCGGAATTCGTCGTGAATCCAACCGTTTACGGCTGATCCGCGAGGGCTCTCGCCGCGCCGCGTAGGTCTAGCTTGTGCGTTCGGCCGTACTCCCGCACCTGTGCGACGATCGCGAGGTATTCTGCATAGTCGCCACCCAGCTCGCGAACCGCACGGCCCAGCGACCGCTCGAACGGTTCGCGGTGTCGTGACCGGAGCGCTTCCTTCAGGATAGAGGAGCGGGGACTCTGGCTCGGCAACGAAGGGCACCCGGGAACCGAGAATAAGAACTGCACGGCCTCGTTTTCACTTCGGATTCTCGCACAGCTTCAGGAAGTTCCGGAAGATGTCTGCCCCGAACTGCGTGTCCTCGACTTCGGGATGGAACTGGAGGCCGAACAGGGGTCGGTCGCGATGACGCATCGCTTGGACGTCGCAGTTCTGGGAACTCGCGAGGGCCACGAAATCCCGCGGCAGAATCGTGACTTCGTCGTTGTGAGACTCCCACACCTCGAACCGATTTGGGAGACCTTGGAAGAGGACGTCGGGCTGATGGATTTCGACGACTGATTTTCCAAACTCAGGGACCTTGGCCGGTGCCGCGTCCCCTCCGAGGTGCTTCGCCATGAACTGGTGGCCCGCGCAAATTCCAAGAATCGGCGCGTCGAACGCGTCGAGGTACTCCCCATTCCGCCCCATCTTCTCCGGATCGATTCCGACCCGTGGCGCCCCGCCCGAAAGGACGAGTCCATCCAATCCATTCAGCTGAGAGACCGGCGTGTCGTTCGGCACAATCTTCGTCTCGGCGCCGAGGTACTTCAGGACTCGCCACTCGCGGTGGGTCCATTGCCCTCCGTTGTCGATTACGAAGACTCGCATATCATACCCAAATGGCGGCGGTGGAAAAAGATTTCCCCGGTCGTCCGGACGCCGCGTCCGGCCGCTCTCTGCTATTCCCACTCGATTGTCGCCGGCGGTTTGTTTGAAAGGTCGTACACGACGCGGTTGACGCCCTTCACCTCATTCGTGATCCGCACCGAGATCCGGTCGAGCACGTCGTGTGGGATTTTCGAGTACGTCGCGCTCATGCCGTCGACCGAATGGACGGCCCGCACAGCAACCGTGTGCCCGTACACCCGGAGGTCACCGTGGACCCCGACGGTCTGGACGGGCAGGAAGACCGCGAAGTATTGCCAGGGCAGCGCCATGGCGCCGCTTGCCGCCGCGGCCTGAATCTCTTCCTCCACGATTGCGGAGGCCTGTCTAACAATGGCCACCCGCTCCGGGGTCACCTCGCCAATGATGCGGACCGCGAGCGCGGGGCCTGGGAAGGGCTGCCGCTCCGCCACGCGGATTCCGAGGGCACGCGCGGTCGCGCGGACTTCGTCTTTGTACAGGTCCCGCAGCGGCTCGAAGAGCCGGAGTTTCATGCGTTCCGGAAGGCCCGCGACGTTGTGGTGTGTCTTGATTCGATCCCGTAACTGGCCCCCGCTCTCGATCCAGTCGGGGGCGATTGTGCCTTGGACGAGATACTCTGCCCCGAAGGTGCTCGCCTCCCGCTCGAACAGCTCGATGAACTTGTTCCCGATGATGATCCTCTTTCGCTCGGGATCCGTGACCCCGCGCAGCGCGTCGAAGAATTCGTCCGCGGCCATGAGAATCCGATGTTGGACCGCGAGTTCCTTCAAGGTCTTCGAGACGTCCGCCGTTTCATCCTTTCGCATCAATCCGGTGTCGACATAGACCGCGAGGAGTCGATCTCCAAGCGCGCGACTCGCGAGGACCGCCGCCGTCGTGCTGTCGACACCGCCCGAACAGGCGATGATCGCCTTGCCCGGTACCGCCTTCCGGATCGTCTCGGCCTGTTCAGCAATGAAGGCCTTCGCATCGAACATCATTCGCCCAGCGTCCGGGAATCTTCGAGGACCCACTTCTTCAACGCCTCCCGGTGATCTTTGAGCTTGTCCGCGAGGCGTTCGTTCGCGAGGGCCAGAATCTCCGCGGCCAATATTCCCGCGTTCTCCCCACGGTCGAGGCCGACCGCCGCCACGGGCACACCCGGAGGCATCTGGGACACGCTCAGCACCGCGTCCAAGTTCAGCTTGCCGCTCACCGGCACGCCGATGACGGGCTTCGTCGTGTGGGCGGCAATCGTGCCGGGCAATGCCGCGGAGAGCCCGGCGATTGCAATGAACACTCTCGCGGTCGTATTCCGAATCAGGTCGCGGAGGAGGTCTGGCGTGCGATGTGCGGACGCGACGACCATCTCGTATCCAATCCCGAACTCGTCCAAGACGGAGGCTGCCTTTTTCCCCACGTCGGAGTCGCTCTTGGAACCCAGGACGATGAGGACATCAACGGGCATTGCGTAGGACAAGGAGCCTTCCTGAAATAAAGGCTTTCCAGTTCCGGTGACCGAATTCGGCGCGGCGGTCCTAGCTCTTCATGATTGCGAGGAGGAACAACCCGATCGCAATGGCGGCGCCGACGACGGCAGCAACGATCACACCGACCGACTGGACGACAACCCCGACCAAGTCCACGCTCGGGGACGGCCCCGGACCCGTGTACCATCCCCAAAGGACCCCAACGACGAGGCCCCCCACGAGCAGTCCGACCCCGATCTTCCGGCTCTTCCCGCTTCCGAAATAGGCGGTGAAGGCGCCCGTGATGACGAGGAACAGGCTGAACGTCAGTAGCAAGATCGTCACGAAGTTCATAATCGGATTCCAGACATCGAAACCAGCCATCGAATCTCCCCTCAGAATTTGATTCCCGTCAGGGTCTTCGTGTCGATGACCCCCGGGATCGATCGGATCTTATCGACGACGACTTGGCCGAGGACGTTGAAGTCCTCCGCCTCGATCTTTGCGATCAGGTCGTACTCCCCGAACAAGGGGTGGAGCTCCACGATTTCTTTGACCTTCAGGAGCTCGTTGTACACCTCGTGCTCCTTAGCAGGAGCGGTGCTAATGAGCACGAACCCGATAGCCATCCCTAGGTCACCGCGCCGAGAACTTAGTGTCTCAATATAACCCTTTCGTACTCTGTTGTGCACTGATGTCGGTCTTGTGTGACTTCATCACAGCGATGCATGTTGACGAGCGCGACGGAGCACTTGGGGCCATGTCGGAAGATTCGACTGCGTCCCTTTTTTCTCAACGACGAAACTCGCGACCGCGGACCCGAGAATGCCACACCGGCGCATGTCGAAGCCGCGAGCGAGGCCCGCGTAGAACCCGGCTCGGTATGCGTCCCCGGCACCCGTCACGTCGACGACCCGGCGCGGCGGGATCCGCGGGATCCGAATTCGGCCTTCGCGGGTGTAGACCGCGCTCCCTCGCGATCCCAACGTCGCCACCACGACCGCCGTGGTTCGAAGCAGTCCCTCCGTTGATGTTACGCGGGCGAGCCGCTTCGCGCGGACGATCTCCGCCTCATTCCCGAAGAGATACTTCGATCGGCTCAGGAGCGCGCGGAAGAGGCGAGGCGTGTAGACATAGTGAATTTCCTGCGACGGATCAAACGCGATGGTCCGCCCCAGGGACTCGGCCAGCTCGGCCACGCGAACGTAGTACTCGGGCCTCCCGGTCGCCAGGTGGACGAGTTCCACGTCGCGCACACTGTGCCGTAGGACCGGGAAGCGCGCCGCATCCTTCATGGGACCTTGGTCGATGACGGCCATCTGATTCCCTCGGGGATCCGAGAAGACCCAGGCAGTCGGGGTGTTTGCACCGCGGACCGCTCGGAGGTCGGCCGTGTCGACGCCGTCTTCGCGCAGAGCGGTCCGGTAATCGGCCGGGAAGTCGCCCCCGACGAACGACGCGAGCGAGGCTTTCACGCCCAGCCGAGCCGCCGCACGGGCGAGGTTGCCGCCCGTCCCACCGAAGTACCGCTGCCGATCCAGGATCTCGATCGAGGTGTTCGGCTTCGGCAACCGACGCAGCGTTACGATGTAATCCATCACGACATGGCCGAAGACCCCGACAAAATTCTTCACGCCGATGCCCCTAAACGCCGTTGCACGTCGGCGAATCGTTCGAATGGGATGAAATCGATTTCCTCGATCCGACACAGTTCCGCGAGTTCGTCCTTCGCGAAGACAAGGTCGGCTTCGACCGCGGGACAGAGATCCGAGTGTCCATTTCCCACGTACGCGGTTCGATATCCAAGCGCGCGCAGCTGAAACAGCCGCAACAGCTTGCACGTCCCACACAGCCGGCACGTGGCATCCTCCCACGGATATTCGATTCGGACGTGGCCCTCCTGGAAAATCGCGCGGTTCGTGCGGACCGGAACGTCGATGTCCCATTTCCGCAGGAGGTATCGGACGTAGAAATCGAGCCCTTCGCTCACGATCTCGAGGATGATGTCCCGCGACCTGCAAAAGGTGACGAAGTCGCGAAACGTTTCGTCGACGACCGCCGTGCGATCAACGAATCGGAGGAGGTCCTCCTCGCGGGCGTGTACCAGGGCGAATTGACGGACCATCGAGTCCCGGGTCCCGATCTTGCGCCCGCGGTAGAGGTCTTCGATTTCCCGCCAGGTGGCAGGGGCAAACTCATCGAGGATTGCCTCCGCCACGTCCGTCCGTGTGATCGTCCCATCGAAATCGCTGAGGACCGCGCGCTTCGTGGGCACGTGCTCATCGTCCTGGTCCGATGCGCGGATTCACGTCCCTTCTCGCCAAGATTCGAGGTACGCACGCTGCGCCGCGGTCAATCGATCGATGCGAAGTCCCATGCTCTGGAGCTTGAGCCGTGCGACCTTGAGGTCGAGAGCGGCGGGGACCGGATACACGCGGGGCCCGAGCGTGGTGGCGTGGTCCGCGAGATAGCCAGCCGAGACCGCCTGGATCGCGAAGCTCATGTCCATGATTTCGACGGGGTGGCCTTGGCCGGCGGCGATGTTCACCAGGCGCCCCTCGGCAACGAGGTACACCCGCTTGCCTCCGGGGAGCGCGTACTCGTCGACGAATTCGCGAACCCGGCGTTTGCTCTTCGCAGCCTTCTCCAAATCGGGTTTCGATATTTCGTTGTCGAAGTGACCGGCGTTCGCGAGCACGACGCCATCTTTCATCACCGGGAAGTGTGCGGCGGTGACGATGTCTTTGCAGCCCGTGGCGGACACGATGAAGTCTGCCTCCCGAACCGCCTTTCGCATCGGGAGTACCTCAAATCCGTCCATCGACGCCTCAATCGCCTTCACGGGGTCGACCTCCGTCACGACGACGCGAGCCCCCATCCCGCGGGCTCGTAGCGCGATCCCTCGTCCCGTCCATCCGTAGCCCGCGACGACGAACGTCTTACCCGCGATGAGGAGGTTCGTTGCGTTCATCAGGCCGTCGAACGTGCTTTGCCCGGTCCCGTACCGGTTGTCGAACAAATGCTTCATCTGCGCGTCGTTCACGTCGATGACGGGGAAGCGGAGCGCTCCGTCCCGTTCCATCGCGCGCAGGCGAATGATGCCCGTTGTGGTCTCC
>VBME01000094.1 GCA_005878995.1 Methanobacteriota archaeon
CATGTTTTCGAAGTACGTCCGGAGGGAACCGAGACCTTGGGTTTCCGCGAGCTCGATCGCATGGTCCGCCTTCATCGCAATCGCTTGGGCCGTCATCGCGCCATAGAGCCGTCCGTCCTTCGCCCCGGAATCGAGGCGTTGGCGGGCTTCGTCCCCGACCGCGAGGAGGTCTTTCCGATTTACCTTCGCCTTCCCCGCCAGGAACCCGAGCTTCTTCAGCCGATCGATCTGCTCGTCGACGACGGTCTGTAAGAGTTTCCGGATCTCTTTCGAGACGTCGGGTGCGGTGACGGAGATCGGCTCGATCGTCAAGTCGTGGAGATAGGGAACCACATCGGCGTCGTATTCCGTGCGGATTTCGACCGCCGTGATGCCGAGGTTGCCGCAGACCTCGAGGATCTTCTCGGCCGAGGAACCCGGGGAGGCGGTCATGCCGAGCACGAGCCGATTCGGGATCTGCTTGTACGCGGCCGCGACGTCGACATAGGCGTAGTCGCCGACCGCACGGTGCGCCTCATCGAAGATGATCAGGCTGACGTCCTCGAGGGAGAACCGCTCCGCCCGCAAGTCGTTCCGGATCACCTGCGGCGTCGAGACGATGACCTTGTTCTCCCGCCAGAGGAGCTCCCGTTCCTCCGGAGAGGTGACCTCGCCCGTGAACAGGGCGATTCGGTCGACGACCAAGAGGTCCCGCAAGGAAGCCGCATGCTGCTCGACAAGCGGTTTCGTCGGAGCGAGGAAGAGGATCTTTCCGCCCCGCTTTCGGAGGATTTCGGCGATCACCATCGCGGCGACGACCGTCTTGCCCATCCCCGTCGGGAGGACGACGAGCGTGGACCGTTCGAGGGACGCGAGGGCGATGCTCACTTGGTACGCCCGTTCCTCGACGGCCCCCCGCCGGAGGAGTTCGTGCGTGACGAACACGCTCGCCGAACGACGGGGGGCGCGAATAACCTTTTCCACTAGGCGGGCGGCCGCCGTCGGCGACGCACGACGATGACGATGACGAGCAGGACCGCGATGACAATCGCGATCCCAGAGAGAATCACGACCTCGATTGGAATGCCGGAGAGATGGATCTGCAGGGAGAGCGCGGCGCTCGCGTTCGGGTCCCCGACCGCCGTCGCGGTGATCGTGATCGAGTACGCGACCCCGACCGGCGCCGTCGAAGGCACGGCGATCCGGATCCGCACGGCGATGTCGTTGTCGGGCGCGAGCCGGACGAGGTACCCGGAGAGCGGTGCGGACGTGTCGCCGCGGACGGTCGCGCCCCAGCTCGACTCCGGCAAGGCGACGTCGAGTCGGAACGAGGTCTCGTAATCCCCGACGTTCACGACTTGGACCCCCAATCCGACGACGCCGCCGGCCGCGGCCACGTAGGGGCCCGTCGATCCGAGCAGGACGACCGCGGGAGCGAGGCCCCGTTCCGCGATCATCACGTCGTCAATCCACCAGCCGCCGGAGTTGCCGATCACGTTCGCGCTCACGTTGAAGCGAACCTGAAACGTCGTCGGACCCGAGATCTGGGCGGTCAGGTCGAACGAGGCGCCACGCCAGGTCAGGTCACGATGGGTGTAGTGGGCGAGCGGCGTCCAAGGCCCGCCGTTGTACCGCACCTCGATGTAGGCATCGTCCGTGTCGTTCGATCCGACGGGGAGCACGGGCACCGTCCGACCCGTGAGGTCGTACCGTTGGGAGAAGATCAGGAACGTCGGGCCCGGGTCGATCGGGATCGCGGGCGAGGTGAGCGTGTGCCACTCCGGCGGGAACAGGCTCGGGAGCAGCGTGCTCACGTAGCCGAAGCGCCACGCGTGCGTGCGGCTGTGCGCCGCCCCGTTCAGGTCCGTGTCGTTCACGATCTGCCAGCGGTGCGGATCCGTCGAGAGTCCGTCAAGCGTCCATCCGTCCGCGCCGGATTCGACGTCGTCGCGAAAGAGGAACGCCGTCACCAGGGTGTGCGCCGCGCGCTCGTCGTTCGTCGGGATCTCGTCGTTCGCGTTCACGAGCGCCGCGACGACGATGTATCGTCCCGGGGAAGGGGGCGTGAAGTTCAGCAGGAACGTGACCGTCGTCTGCGCCGGGACGCCGGGACGGGTGAAGGTCTGATGCGCTTCGCGAGACGCGGTCCCGACGGAGTCCCGGTAGGCGTCCACGTCGAGGGTGATGTCCGCGGCACTCGCCCCATCGTTGCGAACGTCGATGGCCGCCGTCACCGTCGTGTTGATGGCGCTCGTGAAGGGAAGCCGGATCGCGGATACCGCCAGGTCTTTCGTCACGTCCCTCGCGATCGTCGCCGTCATCGTCGCGCCGCTTGCGGAGATGTCGCGGATCCGCCATTCGGTTTCCGAGCCGGAGTAGGAGCGACTATCAGGGACCGTGTCCGGACCCCATCCCGTCGCGGTATCGTGCCACGGATCGCCGGAATCCGTCGGGTGGTCTCCCGTGAGCGCTTCGTCCGCCTCCTCGAGGTCCAGCAGCCGGTGCGTATCGACATCGTTCGAGGTCTGGGACTCGTCCACGTGCCAGAGGAGGAGGCCGCTGCCGGGAAGCGCCGCATCGAAGCCGACGGGTTGGCGGTTCTCAATCAGGAAGTACTCGGGCGGGAACGTACCTGGGATTCCGAGGCGGAAGACCGTCCCGTTCGTTTCGACCTGGGGGATCGCCGTGCCGATGAGCGATGTCGTCACGTCCGTCGGGGTGAGCCACCCGAGGCGGATCTTCGACCAGGCGCTGAAGTGCGCCGGGGAGGCTCCGGCCGGCACGCCGGTCCACGAGCCGCCCGACATGATGTCCCAGATGCCGGCACCGGCCGAGGAATAGTCTGTGTCGTAGAGGTCCGGGAGCCCGAGGTCGTGGCCGAACTCGTGCGCGACGACGCCGAGCGGGGAATCCTCGCTCTCCATTGTGTACCCGTAGATTTGCACGCCGTCCGCGATGAGCGCCTGGGATCCCGGCGTCGACGGGTCCGCGTCGAGGACGGCCCAGCGGTGGGACCAGATCAGGTCCGAGCTGCCGCCGCTCTCCTGGCCGGCTCCCGCGTGGATGACCGTGAGGTGGTCCACGACCCCGTCCCCGTTCGCGTCGAAGGTCGCAAAGTTGACGGACGGATCCGCGAGCTGCACCGTCTCGGTCACGAGGCGGTAGATCGGGCCGTTCGCGTCATCGGGAGGGCGGGAGCCGTCCGCTCCATAGTCCGACATCGGGTGGACGCTGTGGAACCAGGTCGGAATGACGGTCGCCTGGACCGTGAGCGCGCCGAGCGACACCTCCGTGTAGTACGCGCGGAACGATTTCGCGCCCGCGGAGGCGTCGTTGTAGAAGCCGTCGAAGTACGCCCCGGTGTGGGCGGCCGCCGGCGGCACATCCTGGAAGTCGACGAGGAGGACCAGGACCCGAACCGTGCCCGTGGTCTGCGCCGGAGAGGGCGCCGGGAAGGGGACGCCTCGGTTCGCCCCGCTGGGCCACGTCTGCTTGCCAGGTTGTGGGGGCGTGAGCTGGGCTCGGGCGCCCGCGGGCTGGTCCCAGTGCAATTCGGGGCCTCGGCCGAAGGCGAACGCGGCGGGCGCCACGAGGAACGCGGCGAGGAGGAGGGGGATCACCGCCCGCATCGTTCGCCGACGGAGACGGCGTTTATATGAACCTTCACTCCCGATTTTCAGCGCGTCCACTCAGGGAGGCTACCTCAAAGCGTCGCCTTGTCGAACATCGTCGGGTCCGCGCCCATCGGCCGCGTCGCGTCGATGCCCATCTTCGACGTGAAGCCGTCCCGCGCGCTCGGGTCGATCGAGGACCCGCGGACGTCGTGCAGCACGACGAGTCCCCGGTCCGCCTGGAACCGCGTCGCGATCGCCCACTCGACGTCGCGGTCGTCGAACACGTCGACGTCTTCGTCCACGATGACGACCTGTTTCATCGAGGTGTGGGCGCCGAACGCCGCCATGATGGCGTTCTTGCCGTCGCCTTGGTGTTGCTTCCGAATCGAGACGACCCCGTGGAGCCAGGCGCAGCCGCCTTCCGTGAGGCGGACCGCTTTCACGTAAGGCACCGCGCGCGAGACCGCTTGGTAGATCACGGGCTCCCGCGGCATCCCCATGAACATGAAGTGTTCGTCGAGCCCGCCGACGATGATGTGGAAGATCGCGTCCTTCCGTCGGTAGATCCGATCGACAACGAGGACGGGCTCCTTCCGCACGCGATCGTACGTGCGGACCGCGTCGACGAATGGCCCCTCGTCGTGGGTCTCGTTGATCAGGCGACCTTCGAGGACGTAGTCCGCTTCGGCCGGCACCGTGAGGCCGTTCTTGATTCGGACCACATCGGCGGGCTTCCCGAGGCACGATTCCGTGAGGGCCGACGCGATGCGGCTCTCGTCGACTCCGTATTCCACGGAGGTGCCGCCCGCGAGGAGATTCCAAGGGTCGAGACCGATGCACACGGCGACAGGCAGCTCCTGTCCTGCATTCGTCGCCTCGTTGTACATGTGCCGCAGGTGGCGTGGAACGATTCGGCACGCGCCACGGTCCTTGCCGAGCAGGAGGATCCGGTGAAAGGAGAGGTTCCGCACGCCCTGCCATTCCGCAACCCAGACGCCTGCGGTGACGTACCGTCCCGCATCCTTCGGGAAAAGTTTCGGGATCGGCAGGTCCCGCAAGTCCACATCCGTCGTCTGCTCCTTCGTGAATTCGGCGGTCGGGACCACCCGTGCGTCCTTCGGATGGGCCTGGGCGTCCAGGATCTTGGGAAGCAGCGCGTCCTTCGCCAGGTTGAGCGATGCCGCGACGCGGTCCCGGGTCGACCAGACGTTGGCCGCGGCCTCGGCGCCATCGAGGTTGAGGAAGTGGACCGGCGTGGTCGGGTACGCCAAGATTCGTCGCGTAACCTCGAGCTCGCGCCCGACGCGCTCGCGCACCGTGAGCGTCTCGTTCGCGAATCGGTCGAGCCAGGGGCGGAGTGCCATGGGAATCCCGGTCGGTGGTATGTCGGGGACCCGGTAGAAGATTACGACCCCGGCGGCCCGGGAACGGAATCGGGGACGTCCTTGGGGTGAAGCTCGATCGCGCGCCGATAACTAATCACCCGAATCGTGACCTTCGAATGCGGGAGCCACTTCGTCAGATCGGCCACGACCCCCTCGCGGACGAAACCGACGATGAGCTGCTTGCCGTTCGTCAGGATGACTCGCGTGTCGAAGAAGCGCTCGTGGTCGGGTCGGGATGCTTCCTTCAAAGAGATAATGAAGAGGGCCGTCGCGATCTCCGCCAAACGGACGTTCCGCTTCCGGTACCGTCCGCGGATGAGCATCGCGTCCGCCGAGAGATCGACTGAACTCGGCGCGTGGGCCGGGATGATGACGGCACTGAGGAGGGCGAGTACGACCATCGCAGCCACCAAAGGAACGGGGCCATAACGGCCCGTGGCGAAACCGAAAGCGAGCACGACGAGGGCGGCGACGAGCAGCGACGGACCGGTGAACCTGAGCGAGAATCGAAGGGCAGACCGGTTATCGAGAGATCCGGTCAGGACGCTCCCGCCCCGGGGTTGCGCAATCGCCGCGGCGATGGTGGGGAAGCCGATTTTCACTGGGCGCGGCTGCACCCTTCACCTCTTGGCTGGACATCGGTGCCCCGCAACATCAGCATATCGTCCCCTGTCCCTGCGAACGAGACCTACGTTGGCCGGAGGGGCGGTGGCGATTCATCCGGAGGCTCCGCGGGCGGCGGCTCGAGGGATCGCGACTCGCGAGGTGTGAGGAGAAGCCACGCCGCGACGAGGACGGCGGCCACACCGGCCGCGGCCAGACCGAGGACGAGGAGGGCGGTCGCCCACGGGAACTCACCGCCGGTCGGGGGTGGCGGCGGGGTTACCGCGACAACTTGCATCGAGAACGTCTTCACATTGTCCTGCGTGTACGTTTCCGCGGGCGTCACGTTACCGACGACGATGCGCAACGTGTGGTTCCCGACCCCGACTGCCACGAACGACGGCGCGTACACGACGGCGGACGCTCCGGGAGCGAGAGGCCCGAGCAGGTGGGCCTGACCAATCGCGACCGTCGTGCCGTTCGGCCGTCCATCCGTGACGTCGATCGTCGCGGACTCCGCCGAGGCCTCGCCGTCGTTCACGACCGTGATCGAGAGGGTGACGAGGTCGCCCTCCGACGGTTCGGCCGGGTTCGTCGCGGCGGCCACGGGCGCGAGATCCGGCGCCGGTCCCGTGGGGGGCGGCTTCGGCTGCACGTCGACGGCCACGGACGCTCGTCCTTCGTTCCCTCGCTCATCCCGGACGACGACGGTCGCCCGCCGCCCTCCGACGCCGGTGTACGCGTGGTTCGCGGTGGGCGGGACCTGATCGACGGTGGCCGCCCCGTCGCCGAAGTCGAACCGGTACGAGACGATCCGCCCGCGGCCGTTGTCGTGACCGACGCTGCCCGACGCATCGAAGTGCACGGTTTGGCCGACGATTGGAGAGGCATCGTCGACGGTCAAGGCGGCAGAAGGCCCGCCGGGGATCGCGGTGGCGACCGCGAGGATCTCGAATGCGATTGCCCACACGAGGAGCGCGACGCCCGCCTGCTGTCGGAGCGATAGCGCTCGCCAGCCCCGGCCCACGACGGAAGACGTTCCCCTCGGACCTTATAATTTCTCGCCCCGTTCGAAGCGGCCGCCG
>VBME01000095.1 GCA_005878995.1 Methanobacteriota archaeon
CGATCTCGCGGACCGCACTCGCTGCGCGATCCGGCGGTACCGCCAAGTCGGCGCCGGAATCGAGGGCCGCCTTGCGGGCTTCTTCCCGCACATCGACCGCGAGGACCCGAGCCCCATGGACCTTCGCGACTTGTATGGCGGAGAGCCCAACCCCGCCCGCGCCGATGACGACCGCGAGATCGCCTTCCCCCGCTTGGCCGAGCGCTACAACGGACCGGTACGCGGTCGCGCCGCTGCATCCGAGGGGAGCCGCGAGGGCGGGTTCTAGATTCGGCGGGAATGGGAGGACGGTCGTCTGCTTCGCGACGACGAACTCGGCGTAGCCTCCGGGCGCGTCGAAGCCGAGCGTGGTCCCGTTCTCGCAGAGGTTCGTCCGCATCCGCTTGCACTGCCGACACGTCCCGCAGGGCTGCTCGAAGTGCACGACGACGCGATCCCCGACGTTCGACGCGTAGACGTCCGAGCCGACCTTTGCGACGCGGCCTGCGATTTCGTGACCCGGGATCAGCGGGTCGTGGTTGCCCGCCTTCACCTCATCGAGAAGATGGAGGTCCGTGTGGCACACGCCCGCCGCGAGGACCTGCACGAGGACGTCCTCGGGGCCCGGCTGTGGGTTCGGGACCTGGACGAACTTCACCGTCCCGTCCCGCTCGAATCGGACCGCACGCATCTCCCTCCGTTACGGAGGCACGACGGAAAACGGTTTGGTCTCGACCGAAATTTACATTAGGGTTGCCGGAATCCGCGCCGCGGAGGATGGGCCTCGCATGGCTGCCGGCAGGGATCCACGCTCCATCTAGCCCTTCCGAGAGGCGCGATCATGGAAGCGACTGAACCGGAAATGGCGAGAAAGGCGCGCGGGCCGTGGACGTTCAACCGACTCCTCCTCACGATAGCGTTCTTTGATCTCGTCCTGGCCCTGCTGGTCAGCGGAGGGTTCTCTCCGGCAGCGTTCCTCCTCTACGGCGCTTTCCTGATTCCCGGGCTCGTCTTCATCGCCCTCCTGACGTGGAGGCCGAACCCGTGGTTCTACCTCGCGACAGGGATCTCCGTGAGCTATCTCTTCATCGTGTTCCTGCCCTTCATCATCGGAGGGCTGGCGAACCCGGCTAGCCCATACGAGTTTTCGGGCGACGTCCTCGGCTTGGTCGCGGTGTTCTGGGCGCTCCCGGCCGGCGTCCTCGGGTTCTTGCAAGGCAGGAGAAGGACCGCGCAACTCGATGCGCGGTCGGGATGGCGGACCCGACAGGGTTTGTACGCCCTTGGCGTCGCGTTCGTCGCGATTGGCGCCATCCTGACGAGCGCCATCGCGTACAACCATGCGGCCGGCACGCAGACAGGGGGCGGCTTTGACTTCCAGGTTGGCGCGACCGTGAACGTGACGGCTCAAAACTTCGCGTTCGATCCGTCGACGTTTACCGTGTCCAATCACACTTTCACAGCAATTGTCGTCACGAACCGGGACGCTGTCCTCCATACGTTCACGTACGACTTCAACGGACAAACATACACTCACGACTTCTTGCCGGGGACCACGACGAAGTTCCTCGTCTTCTTCGCCGTGTCCGGCTCCATCCCGTTCTGGTGCATCCCGCATCGGTCGATGGGGATGACGGGGACGATAACGGTTTCGTAGGGGCGAGTCGGATCCGGACCTGAACGGGTGGCCTGGTCCGATCTGAGATGCTCACTGAGGCGACGTGAAGCGTCCGGCAGGCCGAGCGTCCTACTGCAGCTTCGCGATGATCTTCGTCCCTTCCGACACGGTCCACGCCTTCAGCGTCTCCGTGCGGACGTTGCCGAGTCTCCCGATTTCGAGGAGGAGCTGGTTCGCGATCTCGTCGTTGGCGGCTTCCGTAATGGCGACGATGTCGTACCGGCCCATCGTATAGAAGATTTCCATCTTGGCGCCCAGTTTGTTCGCCAAGGCCGTCACCGCGTCCGCGCGCTTCGGCGACTCTTTCAGGTTCTTGATTCCCTGGTCCGTCCATTTCCCCAAGCTGATGTAGTGTGGCATAACCAATCCCTCGCGATTCCCTATCACCTGGGGCGTACTTAACGCGAGCGGGCGGGCCTTCGTCGGTTCGTTGGGATTGCACCACGATCCCCGCGGAACGGGAAGCGTCTTCGTTATCGCATTTGAGACCGTCGACGGAGGTGGCCTTGAGGGTTCGCTCCAGTTGCAACAGGGTTAAGTGGTCCGCACCGATACCGGGCGAAATGGGTGGGGGAATCCCATGCGGTACGTTGTTGGAATTGTGGTCCTGGTACTCGGATTTGTGTTAATCGCGGCCGGAGCGCCGGCGTCGGCTGCGTCGAAGGGAAACTCGCAGACGTTTGACATCACGACCCTGGCGGGAAAAGTTGCTTCGATCCAAGCCACGGACGGGTTCTATCTCCGTGTGTCGCCGTTCTTGGAACAGGAGGCAGACGCGGCGGATGCCGCTCCCGCTCCCGGTCCGTCGTCGCCGATTACGCCGACATTCATCCTGTCGAGTCCGCTCGACGGCACGTCCGTCGCGGCGCCCGCTGTAACCGTCAACCAGGACACGCTGGGCGCGCCCCAGAACGAACCCGCGATTGCGGTGGATCCGAACAACGCGGACCGGATTGTGGTCGGGTCCAACGACTACATCACCCGGACGTGGACGTGCACGATTGACGGCACCCCATGCAGCGCCCTCGGTGACGCCTATTCCGGCACGTACTACTCGAACGACGGCGGAGCGACCTGGTGTTGCGTCGCGACGGATCCGTCGCACCTCGGGACGTTGATCCCAGGAGTCGAGCGGTTGACCGGCGGGATCTACGATGCAGGCGGCGACCCGTCTCTCGCGTTCGATAGCCAAGGCCACGTCTTCTTCGCGGGACTCGGCTTCGACCGGACCGCGGCCCCGAACACGGTCGCTGTGAACAAGGGCACCTTCGATTCGGAAGGGGCCCTCACCTGGGGTCCGCCCACGTTCATCAACCCGACCAATTCGCCTTCCACGTTGAACGATAAGGAGTGGATCGGCGCGGACACGCACGCCGGGAGCCCGTTCCAAGATCGTGTCTACGTGAGTTGGACGCGGTTCCTCTTCAACCCGCACAACGGGCGGTATGTCCAGTCTCCCATCGCGTTCGTCTTCTCTTCGGACGGCGGTGCCACGTTCAGCGATCCCCAGTTGATTGTCAGCAACGTGCTGTACGACCAGGGCTCGCGCGTCGTCGTCGGCCCGGATGGAACGGTCTACGTCTTCTGGGAAGGGTCTACCCGGTTTGCGTCGTTCAACAGCATCTGGATGGTTGCCTCCTCGGACGGCGGAGTCTCCTGGAGCAAGCCCGTCGCGGTGGCGCCCGCGGTCGATATCATTCCGCCGTTCAACACGGTGTTCCGCGTCAACAGCTTCCCGGCGGCCGACATCGCCCCGGACGGGACGCTGTACGTTGCCTGGTCATCCGAGGTGAACAACGACGCGACGACATACGGAGCCGACCCGGTCTGCGCGTATTTCATTTCCGGCGTCTCCTCGGTCTACAACAACTGCCACTCCTCCGCCGTGTGGAGCAAGTCGACGGATGGCGGCGCGACCTGGAGCAGCCCGGTTCCGATCCTCACGACTCTCGACGGATCGAACCGCGCCGCGATTGGGTACCCCGTCACGCAGCCGGATGGCAAGACGAAGCTGTTCGCGCCCCCCGATCGTCGCGTGGACAGCTTCTGGCCGGCCATCGGCGTGACTCCATCCGGGAACGTCTACATGTCCGCCTACGCCGCGGACGTGGTCTCGCCGTGGCAGCTCTGCAAGAGCCCCGCGACACCGACGGCGGTTGGTCGAATCAACTGCCTCGAACTCGGGAACTACACCCACAACGCTCGACTCGACTACGTCGTGGCCGATCTGACGACGGGCGTGACGAACACCGTGACGACCCATCCCATCAACTCGCGGTACGGCTTTGGCGGCGGGTTCATCGGGGACTACACGAGCCTGGCGGTTGGTTCCGACAATGTCTTCCATGCGGTCTGGACGGACACGAACAACAAGCAGTCGGTCGACTGGTGGTTCGGGTTCGAGTTCGCGTCCGGGACGGCCACCCACCAACAGGATATCGTGACCGCGTCGGGAGACTTCTAGGTCGGCCGTCTCCGGGAGAGAGGGCGTCGCGACAGAAAGAGCGCGGAGTCTCCGCGAACCTATGCGAGCTTCGCCGTCATCGTGATGTCCGCCTTCAGGAGGCGGGATATCGGGCACCCTTTCTCGGCCGCGGTCGCGGCGTTTTGGAACTTCCCGGGCTCTGCTCCGGGGACTTTCGCGGCGACGTCCAGGTGGATCGACTTCACGGTCCAGCCCGCGTCCGTCTTGTCGAAGTTCAAGGTCGCCTTCGTGTCGATCCGTTCCGGGTGGTACCCGAGCTTCTCGAGCTCGCTCGACAAGGCCATCGAGAAGCAGCCCGCGTGCGCGGCGGCGACCAGCTCCTCGGGATTCGTCCCCGGGGTGTCGCCGAACCGCGTTGCGAAGCTGTACGGAATGCCCTTGAGGGCGCCGCTCAACGTCGATACCGTGCCCTTCCCGTCTTTCAGGCCTCCATTCCACTGCGCGCTCGCCTTGCGGTCCATCGAATCACCGGTGGGTCCGAAGTCGAGCGGGAACGTTAACGTTTGCCTCCCTCCGTCGGATTTCGCACGAGGTTTCCCCACTCGGTCCAGGACCCATCGTAGTTCCGGACCTCCGGGTAGCCGAGGAGGTACTTCAGGACGAACCACGTGTGCGACGATCGCTCGCCGATCCGTCCGGATTCACCGACCCGGCACGAATCCATAAGTATCATGAGATCAATGCATATCATGCATCCAATGGCTTCGAAAGTTCGCGAGTACACGACCCTGCCGGTCCGCAAAGAGACGCTACGCCGCCTGAAGGGCTACAAGGTCGGCGGCGTCAGTTATGACGAGCTCCTCAACGACCTTCTTGACGCCCACCCGCCGGAGGAATTCTTCCTAGAGCATCTGCGACGACTGAAGCGAGAACCCAGGCGGCCCTGGTCCGAAATCAAGAAAGAACTCAACCTCTGAGGAAGGATCGTTGGCCGCGTATGAGATTGTCCACGACACGGTTATATACACAGAAACACATACACAGGTGCATGGGTACAAAGACCATTTCCCTCGAAGATTCCGCGTACGTGAAGCTCAAAGCGGCGAAACGACCGGGGGAGAGTTTCTCCGACGTAATCAACCGTATCCTGGGAGGCCGCGAGCCGTCCCTGCTCGACCTCCGGGGGCTGTTTGATCGCAAGTCCGTGGACCAGCTCGCTGCAGCGATTGCTCGAATGCGGGACGAGGATCTCGAGGCACAGAAGCACCGGCCCCCGCTTCGACGGTGAGGCCGTGGGAATCACCTTCGACACCAACTTCATCATCGACCTGCTCCGGTCCGACCGACTCGCTGTCGCAAAAGCGAAAGAGATCGAGACGCGCGGCGACACTCGGTTCCTTACGGCACCGGTCCTCTACGAGATCACCGCGGGTCTCCTCTTCGCGCGGTCCCGTTCGGAGGCCGCTGCTTTCCGCGCCTTCGCCTCCCGCCTCACCGTGCTGCCGTTCGACGAAAGCTCTTCGGTAAAGGCTGCGGAGATCCGGGCCGAGCTCATGCGGCTCGGAAGGTCGAAAGGCCACCTCGATACGATGATCGCGGGAATCGTGATCCAAGGAGGGCACACGCTCGTCACGAGGGATCGAGACCTCATGGAGATCTCCCAGGCGGTGGGTTTGACCGTCGAGGGGTACTAGGCCAATCCTCACTTCTCGATCGGCGTCCGCACGAGGTTCCCCCACTCCGTCCAGGAGCCGTCGTAGTTCCGGACGTTCGGGTAGCCGAGGAGGTACTTCAGGACGAACCAGGTGTGCGATGACCGTTCGCCGATCCGGCAGTACGCGATGACTTCCTTGTCCGGCGTGACGCCTTTCGGCTCGTAGAGCGCCTTCAACTCATCCGGCGCCTTGAACGTCCCGTCCTCGTTGACGGCTTGCGCCCAGGGGATGTTCTTTGCCCCGGGGATGTGCCCGCCGCGCTGCGCGTGCTCCGTCGGATATTCCGGCGGCGCGAGGATCTCGCCGCTGAACTCCTTCGGTCCGCGGACGTCGACGAGGACTTTCCCCGCCTGCTTGTACGCCTCCCGGGCGTACGCGAGATAAACGCGGAGGGTCTCGTCCGGCTCCTTCGCGGTGAAGGTCGTCGCCGGGAACGACGGCACGTCCTTCGTCACGGGCAGATCCTGCTCGATCCATTTCTTTCGACCGCCGTTCAGGAGGACGACGTTCTCGACGCCGTAATACTTGAACACCCAGAAAGCGAACGCCGCGAACCAGTTGTTGAAGTCGCCGTAGAGGACGATCTGATGGTCGTTCGAGATGCCGAGGCGGCCGAAGAGCGCCTCGAGGCCGTCCTTCGAGACGATGTCCCGGCGCACCGGATCGTTGATGTCCTTCTTCCAGTCGATCAGGACCGACCCCGGGATGTGCCCGAGGTTATAGTTCGGCGTCGGGTCATAGTCCACCTCGACGATTCGCACGGTCTCGTTG
>VBME01000096.1 GCA_005878995.1 Methanobacteriota archaeon
GCGACCTTCATCGTCTCGAACATGTCCAGGTTGTTGTTGCTCGCGGCGCCGTCGGTGCCCAAGCCCATCACGACGGCGGCCTCTTTCAACGCGGCGTACGGCATCGTCTGGCCCACGGAGAGCTTCATGTTCGAGGTCGGACAGTGGGCGACCCTCGTCCCCGTGTGCGCGAGGAGGTCGATCTCCGACGGGTCGAGCCAGCATCCATGGGCTGCGATCACGTCTTTCGCGAGGAAGCCGATCGAGTCGAGGTACTTCGCGGGCCGCATGCCCGTCTCCACGAGGCAGTCGTCGACCTCCCGCTTCGTCTCGGAGAGGTGGACGTGGATGAGGGAGCCGGTCTTATCCGCGAGCTCTCGGATCCGGATGAGCGTGTCCTTCGACACACTGTAGATCGCGTGCGGCCCGAGGACCGGCGTAATCCGGTCCGTCTTCATCGCCTCGATTTGGCGGTTCACGGCCTCCGCGGTCTGGAGCTGCTTCGCCGCCCGCTCCGGGTCGTTCAGGTCGACGATCCCCTCGGCGAGGAACGCGCGGAGCCCCATCTCCTTCACCGCCTTCGCGGCCGCGTCCATGTGGAAGTACATGTCGTTGAAGGTCGTCGTGCCGGTCTTGATCATCTCGAGGCACGCGAGCTTCGTGCCCCAGTACACGTCGTCCGGAGTGAGGCGCGCCTCGGCGGGCCAGATTTTCGTCTCGAGCCACGTCGACAGGTCGAGGTCGTCCCCCCACCCGCGGAACAGCGTCATCGCGGCGTGGGTGTGCAGGTTCACGAATCCCGGGAGGGCGATCTTGCCTTTCCCGTCGATCACCGTGTCCGCTTCCCGCTTCTTCCCGATCTCGACGATCCGGTTGCCTTCGATGTAGATCTGGGTCACGTCTCGGTCGATCTGGACGTCCCGGATCAGGAGGCTCATCGGAGTCGCTCCACGGCCTTCGCCACGATCGCCCGCGTGAGGTCCGCGTTCTTCCGCTGCGTCTCGCGGATGCGGTCGAACGTGAGCGGTTCGTCCACGATCCCGTGGGCGAAGTTGTCGACCGTGCACAGGGCGGCGTACGGGATCCCGAGCTCCGACGCGAGGGTCGCCTCGGAGGCCATCGTCATCCCGACGACGTCCCCCAGGGTCTTGAAGTGGGCGACCTCGGCGCGCGTCTCGAGTCGCGGGCCGGTCGTCTGGACGTACACGCCTTCCGCACGGACCGTGGCTTTCGCATCCTTCGCCGCGGCGACCAAGACGGTTCGGAGGTCGTCGTCCAGGGAGGGGGTCGCGTGCACGACCTTCTCATCGTAGTACGTGGGGATGTCCCAGAACCCGATGAAGTCGTCCGGCACGACGAACGTTCCCGGGCGGATCGTCTTCTTGAGCGAGCCCGTGGAGGACGTCGCGAGGATGCGGGTCGCGCCGAGGTCCTTCAGGGCCCACAGGTTCGCGCGGTGGTTCAGCTTGTGCGGCGGAACCCGATGGTCCTTCCCATGCCGCGGGAGAAAGACGACCGTGACGTCGCCGTGCTTCCCCATCCTCGGCGGATCGCTCGGCGCGCCGTGGGGCGTTACGAGAAATTTCGCCTGTTCGTCTTCGAGTTCGAACGCGTCACCCAGGGCAGACCCTCCGATGATTCCAACGATAACCGGCGCCATGGCAGCGGACGAAAAGCGGTCCCTCGATAAAGACTCCGTCCCGCCTCGGAGACGACCGCGACCCCGCGCTTAAGTACGAATTCGGACCCCGCGACTCCGGGCGATGATCAAGCCGGTCGACCTACCAACACAGCGAACACACTCAACTCTCACGTCCGATAGTCGATAGGATACGTATAAGAACGGACCTCCGGATGGCAAGGCGGTTCCATGCGGCGGCTCCCGTGGCCGCTCCTGCTCGCCCACGAGGAGGACGAGCTTCTCAGGGATCTGCTCTTCGGGAAGAAGAAAGACCTCGAAGAAGGTCGGGCCTACCTCGTCAAGGAGAAGAAGCCGGAGCGAGCCCTTGCGGCGTTCCAGCGGGCGGTGGACGCCGGCTGGCGTCCGATCTACATCACCCGACAGCATCCGAACCACGTCGTGCGCCAACGAGGCGACAAGGAGATCCGCGTCGTCTGGCTCTCGACGACGCTCGGCAAGGACTACATCGACCCGCACAACCTGAACAGCCTGAGCAACCTGATCGCGAACTTCGTGAACGACGGGCCGCGGGCCGTGATCCTGTTGGACGGGATCGAGTATCTCATGATCAACAACGACTTCGCACGGATCTTGCACTTCCTCGAGTACGTGAACGAGCAGATCGCCCTGCACCGGGCCACGCTCGTCCTGAGCGTCGACGAACGCGCGTTCGACGCAAAGGAACTCGCCTACATCGAGCGCAACACGGTCGGGCTCGAGTAGTCAGGCTTTTAGCCGCTCGGGCCATCCGTTCGCCCTCCATGTTCGAGATCGAGGGGCGCGGAGGCCTCGGCCGGAGGGGTCTCTGGACCCGCGGCGAACGGTCGCTCACGACGCCGCTCGTCCTATTCGTCCAAGAGGGTCCTCGGGCCGCGCCCTCGTACGCGGAGGCTTTGTTCGTCTCCGAGCGGACGGAAGATCCGCGGTTCCAAATCCGACACGGCGGCAGCTTCTTCGCCCCTCGTCCCGCAGCCCATCCGGACGATCTGCCCGCGACGAAAGGCACGCCGCTCTCCCTCGAAGGCCTCGAGATTCCACAGGCGGTCGTCGCCGAAGACTTGGCGATCGTGACCGGCGAATCCGACCTGCCATCGGTGAAGTCGGCGGAGGCCGTTTTCCTCGCGAACGGGCCGGAGTTCGAGCGGTCTCCGCGGGAATTCGTGGCCATGATTCGGAGTGTGCGAGAGACGCTCGGGCCGGCGAAGGTCGTCGCGGTCACGGGCCTCGCGACCCCTTCCAACCTCTCGGTCCTCGTGTACGCCGGGATCGACATCGTCGACTCGAGTCGAATGGTCCTCGACAGCGCGCGTGATCTGTTTCACACAGCGGACGGTGTCGTGCCCGCGGCCGACGCGGACCGCGACGCGTGTGGCTGTCCCGCATGTGCCGCGTCCGAAGGCCTTCGCGCGCACAATGAGCGTGCCCTGTACCGCGAGATGTTGCTTGTGCGGAGTCACTTGGGGCACGGGAGGCTTCGGGAGCACGTGGAACGGCGGCTCGCGAACGCGCCATGGAACACGGCGGTCGTCCGTCACCTGGACCTGCGTGCATACGAGCTCGTCGAGCCGTACACGCCGGTCGCCGGTGGCGCGATGCTCGCGTACGCGCAGGCGTCGCTCACGCGACCCGAGATCTTGCGGTTCCGCCGTCGGATCCGGGAGCGGTACGCGAAACCGCCCTCGGCACGCGTCCTCCTGTTGCTGCCCTGCTCCGCCCGAAAGCCGTATTCTACGAGTCGCAGCCACCGCCGGTTCCGGGACGCGATTTGGTCGAGCGCCAACCCTTCCGTCGTCCACGAAGTCATTGTGACGTCGCCCCTGGGCCTGATCCCGAGAGAGCTCGAGCGATTCTACCCGGCACGCGCCTACGACATCCCCGTCACGGGAGACTGGAGTCACGACGAGGCCGCAATCGTCGCGGAGGATCTCCAGGCCTACGTCTCGGTGAATCGGTACGACGCGGTCATCGCCCACCTCGGCGCCGAGGCGCCAATCGTCAAGGCGATTCTCCCGCACGCGGTCCTCACCGCGAAAGACCGCCCGACGTCTGACGAATCCCTCGCATCGCTCACCCGAAGCCTCACGGAGGCCACCGGGTCAGTGAGCCGGGTCGCCGCAGGCGTCCGCTTTGCCGAAGAGATGTCGAACATCGCCCGCTTTCAGTTCGGGGACGCAGGCCTCGGACTCGCCAAAGGAGCGACCTTCCGCGGTCGATTCCCTGATGTCCGCGTGATCCGGGACGGTCGTCAGGTCGCGATGCACACGGGTCGCGGGATGTTGTCGTTGACCCTCGAGGGCGGCGCGATCCTCTCCGACGCCGACGCCTATTGGGTGGAGATTGAGGATTTCATCCCGAAGGGGAACATCTTCGCTGTCGGCGTCGCGGACGCGGCGCCGGAAATTCGACCCGGAGACGAGGTCGTCGTTCGCCGTGCGCGGGAGGTGCGGGCCGTCGGGACGGCGAGGCTCAACCCGCAGGAGATGATTGATTTGAAGCGCGGCGAGGCGGTCCACGTCCGGCATGCGATGCCCGCGTCTCCATAACGTTAAGGAGGGTTGAGGCATCGGTCGACGGCGGATGGCGTTCCTCCCCGACCTCGCGCTGGCGTCCCTCTATGCGGTCGTCGTGTTCCTTCTTGTGTTGGGTTTCCTGGTCGTGTTCATCGAGGTTGTTTCGATGCGGCGACTCCTCGCGGGCCTTGTGCTGACCCTTGTGGTCGCTGCAGGACTTGCGTCGAACGGCGAAGCGGGCCTCTCCTTCCTCGCACTCGGAGTCGCGGGGGCGCTCATCGCGAACCATGCGTTCGAACGGCTCACGACCCGCTAGGTAGCTCACGGAGTGGGTCCCGAGGGTTGCGCGGGCGAAGGCTGCAAGAAAGGCGTCGCGCTCCGCGGGGGCAGTGCCAAGACGAGGAGCAGGAATAGGGCGGTCAAATCGAGGGCGGTCGTGAGCGCAGACAAGTAGAGTAGCAACTCGAACCCCGGACCGCCGAGAACGATGAAGAACCAGATGCGCGTGGCAAGCCCAATGGCCCAGCCTGCGACTTCTACGAGTACGAACGCTAGGAACAAAATCGGCGGGTGGCGACGACGCGTTTGGATTCCCCAGCCGATCAACAGGATGAGGGCTGTCACGCCGGAACTCGGGATCACCGCGGAGGCGACGAAATACGCGGTTGGATTGGCGAGTGGGACTCTGAAGAAGAAGACGGCGTAGCTCACCGCCTCCCACCCCAAGACGATGACGAGGGCGACAGCCCCAAGGACGAACAGTAGCCGATCCGTCGTGCCATCCGACCACGGGTTGCGCAATGTGGGTACCCCGAACGGGCAACCGCTCCCCGAAGGATGTCTATTGCGGTGGAAGTGGATCCCGCGTGCGGTCTTGCGGATCATCGAGCCCGTTCATCCGTCCGGGCCAGTACTTTCGCGCACCTCTCCCCCGTTCCCCGCTTTATACCCCCGCGTCCTTCCGACGGACGTGGCAAGCGCGGCGGTACTGGCCTCTGTGAACGACATGAGCTCGGAAGGAGACCAGAGCTGGCAGGACGTGTACGCCTCGTACGGATGCTCGCTTGAATTCGACGCATCCGACGACGGCGGGTAACGCTGACAACCCATCCATCCCACCGATCGGCGGAGAGGGTCGCCTCCACGACTCCGCCGGTCCCCCTATTTTTTGGTGCCTGCGCGGGCCGCTGGCCGGTTCTTCCTCGGAAAGGTTAATGCGAATTACTTGGGTTGTCGCGGGCGAGCAGGGATGGTCCAGCTGGTTAAGACCCAGGCCCTCCAAGCCTGAGACCCGGGTTCAAATCCCGGTCCCTGCACTCAAGCCTCGGCCTTCCCCGCTCGCTTCGCATTCCCCGCGGGTCCTTCCTGGACCAACGCCTCGAGTTCATCGATCGCCGCAAGGAGATCGTGAACGTCTTCGCCCGCATCCTCGAGTTCTTTCGCGATTTCCCGAGCGTGGGGTATCGTCTTCTTCGTGAGCCAATCCCGCGTTTCCTTCCTGAGTTTGGTCGGTTCGAGCCGTTTCTCTGGCGTCCGCGACATGGTCCCATCCCGTCCGACGGATGTCCGCTCAAGAACGCTTCTGGCGTATTTAGTCGCATCGTCCCTCGGTGTCTTGCGACGCTGGATCGGAGGATTGTCCAGGGGGCCGGGACCTTTGGCGATACCTATAAGTC
>VBME01000097.1:0-1297 GCA_005878995.1 Methanobacteriota archaeon
CGGGGGGAGAGGGCGGACTCCCATTCCGGCCTGGGATGTCCGGCGTCCACACCCACATGACGAACACACGAAACACGCCGGTCGAAGCCCTCGAGCTGGCCTACCCGCTCCGGATCGAGGAGTATCGGCTGATTCGAAAGAGCGGGGGCCCGGGCCACCATCCGGGCGGCGACGGGATTCGCCGCTCGATCCGGTTCCTTGGGGAGCGGGGAGTCGCGTCGATCCTGACGGAGCGGCGCGCGCGAGCCCCGAAGGGACTTCAGGGCGGCCACGATGGCCGCACGGGCCGGAATACCCTCCGACGGCACGGGCGGTCCCGGATACTTCCGGCGAAAGCGACCCTCGAGCTCCGACGCGACGACCTCCTCGTGATTGAGACCCCGGGCGGAGGAGGCTGGGGGCCTCCGAGGCCCCGCGGGGCCTGAGAGTAGCCTACCTGCACCGGACAGATTAACCCGATTTCAGTGCGAGTCCCCTCCGTGACGGTGGCGGGATTTGTCCTCGGGTTCCTCCTCCTCACGCTCCTCGGAGTCCTCGCGGGCAGCCTGACGGGATTGTCACCCGGGCTTCATGTGAACAACCTGGCCGCACTCGTCCTCGCTACGCGGGCCGCATGGACCACGCTCCTCGTGGCCCTCGTGCCGGAGGCTTCCGTCGACCCGGCGGATGCGGGCTTGTTCCTGTCGTGCTTCCTCCTCGCCGCAGCGGGGAGCCATGCCGTCTTCGACTTCGTCCCGACCGTCTTCCTGGGTGCCCCGACCGAGGACACCGCTCTCGCCACGTTGCCGGGCCATCGTCTCCTGCTCGTCGGCCAAGGCGCGAAAGCTGTCGCCCTCGCAGCCCGCGGCGCCCTCCTCGGGACGGCGTTCGCCGTCGTTGCCTTGATCCCGTTGCGGTTTCTCCTCGCGGATCCGGTCAACCTGGCGGATCGATTCCGGCCGTGGACCCCCGCGTTCGTCGTGTTCGTCTTGGGCGCGATCCTCGCATCCGAACTTCGCGGACGGGCTCGCCTTCGTCGGGTCGTCTGCGCGGCCTGGGTCCAAGCCCTCGCGGCCCTGTTGGGCGTTGCGACCCTCCGCGGCACGACGCTGATCGACCCGGACACCGCCTTGTTCCCGCTGTTCTCCGGACTCTTCGGGATCCCCACGTTGCTCATCGGGATCCGGGCCCATCCGGGACGGATTCCCTATCAGCGGCAGGAGCCCCTTCGGGCCGTCTCGACCGACGACGCCCGGAGCGCCTTGCGCGGGACGTTCGCGGGTGCGTTCGTGTCCTGGCTTCCCGGGCTCAGCGGGGG
>VBME01000097.1:1400-8253 GCA_005878995.1 Methanobacteriota archaeon
GGCCAAAGTCTCGCTCGGCGCTGGTCGCGCGTGGACTCACGGCGAATCTGTGGGTTAGCCCTCCTGGCGGTCCTCGCGTTGCTCGCGGTGGCGACGGGCCCGTACGGCGTCGCACTCGCAGGCCTCGCGACCCTGGTGGGCGTCGTCCCCATCGCGCTTCGGGTTCGGCGCGTCCATCTGATGGCGGCCCTGCTCGTCCCGGTCCTCCTGACGTACGCGGCTACGGGTGTCTGAGAAAACGTAAAGAGGTCTCTCTCGCATCTGCATCCTCACTGCGGGTCCGTCGATGCAACCCGGGCAGGCGCGATCGGGGAACGTCGTTGACAGCTTGTCGTATATCCTCGCGAGTCGACAGCGGGAGCGGGTTCTCGCCGCGGTGATTCCGGGCCCTCAGACCCCTGTTCAAATCTCGAAGCAGACGGGCCTCCGCCTTTCGCACGTCAGCCGGACCCTGGGGGAACTCGTCCGAGCGGACCTCTTGCAATGCGTGAGCGCAGAGCGCCGCGGGAAGCTCTACGGGATCTCGAACCTCGGGGTCGCCGTGTTCGGCGAACTCGTGGACAACCGCGGCGACCGTTTGATCGCCCCGATGGTCCGCGGAAGCCACTGCCAGAACTTCCATCACTGGGTCGCGGTCCATCACGGACGCGCCGCGGCGGACGAGGCGCTGATCGAGGTCGGATTGCATCCGGGCCGCCTGAACGGGAACGGCTGGTACCCGGTCCGGTCCCTCCTTGGAATGCTCGACTACATCGAGGCCCACTTCGGCGACGGGACCTACGATACGATTCGCCGGATGATGCGAGACGAGGTCCCGAACTTCCTGACCCTGAAGCGGCTCGGGGCGCGGGCGTTGCCGTTCCCGATCCTTCTCGAGCTGATGCCCGGCGCCTACAACCGGGAATTCAATCACGGTCGTCTCGAGGTCGAGGTCCACGCCCGCCACGCGCTGATGAAGAGCTACGACTGGATGAGCAGTCCGGCTCGTTGCGCCCTTCGTCTCGGCATGTACGAGGGCCTCCTCGCGATGGTCGGCGTCCGGGGAACCGTCTCGAAGGTCGCCTGCATGTTGCGGGGCGACCCGTACTGCGGATACGAGATCGGATGGGCCGTCGAGAACGGAACATCAGTTGGTAAGTGATTGGTAACTCGGCATTATCTCCCTCGACGCGGTCCCGGCACGCAAGGCAGGAATCCAGGGGACCGAAATCCTCGTTGGAGGGATGCCTGCCCGCGCCCGTCCCCGCGGGGAGTCGTGGACGGGACCTTTCCTCCCAGGCCGCCTGCTAGTCTTCGTGGTTCTCGCGGGTCCCGTACGGCGTCGAATACTTGTGGGTCTCCCGGATCCGCTCGACCCCGTCGATTTCCTTGATGTATTCCGCGACGACGGAGGGAACGAGGGATTCCCAGTCGCCGCCCTTCAACATCCGGTGTCGGACTTCCGTGCCGGAGAGGCGTTCGCGGTCGACGAGCGCGGGCGACAGCACCTTGAGGCCGTGCTCCCGGAAGAGCCGCACCACGAGGTCCGAGTTCGTGTACACGGCATCGAACCGAGGCACGAGGGACGTCACATGGCTCACCCAAACGCTGTGCACGTGAGTGTCGGGAATCGGGACGATGTGGTAGTCGTGGATGCCCTCCGCGTCGAGTGCCCGCTTGATCATCTCGTACCGCTCGCCCGCGGTGAACGGATTCTCCCCCGTGTGGCTGTATTGCGCCGACCCGATCCCCACGATGATTTCGTCGTTCGTCTCGAGGATCCGTCTCACGGTCGCGAGGTGCCCGCGGTGGAACGGCTGGAATCGACCGACGAACAGAGCGCGGCCGCTCATTCGTCCTCCTCCGACATGAAATGGTCGATGTACGGACACTCCAGCGTGAGGAACTTGCGGCAGTGGACGCACCGCCCGTCATCCTGGGCCGGCCCGAGGACCTCGTTGGACTCGTAACACGGCATCGGTTCGGAGAACTCGAACGGCTCGGATGGTCCGGCCACGGGCTCCCTCCCGGATTCAGTGAGGGACCGCGCTGGGGCCCGGTTTGTCCGGCGTCATCTTGGGTATGAGGGCCGCGAGCTTGCTGATGAGCCCGGACTTCTTCGGACCCACGAGCGCCACCTCGAGGACTTCGCTCAGCGTGTCCACGGGGACGATCTCAATTTTGCCCTGGTACTTGTCCTCCAGGAGGACGTCCTTCAAGTTCGCGCGGGGAATCACGACTTTGTGGAGCCCCAGCTCCGCCGCGGCCTCGATCTTGGCCGTCACACCGCCGACCGGGAGGACTTGTCCGCGGACGCTGAGGGACCCCGTCATCGCGACCGTCTGATTCACCGGGACCTCTTCGAGCGCGCTGATGACCGCCGTGGCGACGGAGATCGACGCGCTGTCGCCCTCCGTGCCTTCCCGCGATCCGACGAACTGGACGTGGATGTCGTGGTTCGAAATGTCTTCGCCCGTGTACTTCTTGATCAGGGCCGCGACGTTCTCGACCGCTTCTTTGGCGATCTCTCCGAGGCGCCCGGTCGCGATGATCCGGCCACCCTGTTTCGCTTGGGCCGGCGTCACCTCGGCGGCGATCGGCAAGACGATGCCGCTGAACTCGGCGATCGAATTGTCGCCGACGAGGACCGCGAGGCCGTTCACCATGCCGACGATTGCGCCTTCCGTGATGAACGTCTGGTACTCCTTGCCGCGCTCGATCATCCGGTCCGCGACTTGCTGCTCGAGAGAGCGCGCAATCCGTTTCGCGTTCAGGACGTCTTTCGCCGTGACGAGGGGCGACCCCTCTTCCTGGGCGATGTCGCCGGCTACACGGATCAGCCCTCCGAGTTCCCGGAGCCGCAGCGTCAACTGACCGCGGCGGCCTGCGCGCCGTTGCGCTTCCCGGAGAATCTCGAGGACGGCGGTGCGGTCGAAGTGCGGGATCTTGCGGTCCTTCGCGACCTCTTGGGCCACGAACCGGACGAGCTTCAGTCGGTTGTCTTCTGTGTCCAGCATCGTGCTCTTCATGTAAATTTCGTATCCGTATCCGCGGATCCGGGATCGCAGCGCCGGGTGCATCCCCTGGACCGCGTCGAGGTTTCCGGCGGCGACGAGGATGAAGTCGCACGGCACGGCCTCCGTCTTGACCATGGCGCCGGAGGACCGCTCGCTCTGCCCGACGATCGAGAACTTCTTCTCTTGCATCGCGGTGAGCAGACTCTGCTGGCTCTCCATGCGGAGCACGTTGATCTCATCGACGAACAGGACGCCCTTGTGGGCCTTGTGGATCGCCCCGGCCTCGACGCGCTCGTGGGCCGGCGTCTCGAGCCCTCCACTCTGGAACGGATCATGTTTCACGTCGCCGAGCAGCGCGCCCGCATGGCTGCCGGTCGCGTCGATGAAGGGCGGCATCTCATCGGGCGTGTGGTTCACGAGGAGCTTCGGGACCATCAGGTTCTCCTGACGGTGGGTCGTGTACCGCGTCGCGATGTAGATGATCGCGGCCACCAAGATTCCGAACAAGATGATGTTTGGCGCGTCCGTGCGGAATTGGGGAGTCTGCGCGCCCCAGTCGTATGCCAGGATCACGCTCAGCCCGATGATGAAGAACACGATCGTCATGACCATGGACGCCTTCTGCTCGCGGCGCTGCATCGCCTCGGCCTTCTGGGCGTTGACGATTTCGCGCCCTTTCCCGGAAGGAACCACCCGAATCTTCGGTTCGTTCGGATCCTCCGGGTTGTGATAGACGATGATGTCCTGCAAGTCGTCCCGCGGCAGCATTTCGGTCATCGATCGGGCGAGCATCGACTTGCCCGTGCCGGGGTCACCGATGAGCATCACGTGCCGCTTCTGCTCCGACGCCTTGCGGATCACTTCAACGGCGCGCTCTTGGCCGATCACCTGGTCCACGAGTCGTTCCGGAATCTTGACCTCCGCCGTCGAGCGGAAATCTAGCTTGTTGATCCAGGAGTCCACAGGAGGGAGTTCCTCGGGTTCTCCCGGCGTCTCCACCATCTTCTGACCGGCCCCACGCCTGGTGTAGTTCGAATACACGACGCCTCTACTTAAACACTTTGACCTAGAAAACTCGAATGAGACAGCTCATGCGATAGGCGGTCCTCCGGGGACGCGCAAACGTTCTACGAAGTTGAAACCGTTCGAGGAAAGCCGATGCGCTAAGACGCCCGCTGCGTGATCATCTGCGCGAGCTTCGAGAACGCGACTTCGACGTTCTCGCCGGTCTTGGCAGAGGTGAAGAGGTAAGGCGAGCCATGGGCCTGAGCCTCGCCCTGGAGGTCTGCCCGACTCACGACCATCTGGTCCTTCAGGTCGCACTTGTTCCCCAGATACGCAATCGGGACGTTGCCCGTGACCTTGACCACGGCTGCGACCCAGTCGCCCAGGTCGTCGAGCGTTTCCTTCCGTGTGAGGTCGCACACGGCGAGCACGCCCTGGGCCCCGTGGAAGTACGCTTCCTTCAGCAGCTCTCGGAACCCTTTTTCACCCATGATGTCCCAAATCGTCATGTCGACGTCGATCCCGCCGTTCGGGCCATCGACCCGGATCTCCTTCTTCGAGACCTTCGCGCCGAGGGTCGAGATGTATCGATCGTCGAACTGGTCCTGGATGAACCGGCGGATCAGGCACGTCTTGCCGACGGCGCCCTCGCCGACGAGGCAGACCTTAACCTTCATTTTCTGGCGGTCCATCTCCGTCCTCGAGCTAGGCGCGGCGCTCGGACACGTCTCAGGTTATAAATCCGTTGTCCAGCGGTTATCTCTTGAGATAACAGGCCGTTGAGGAGGATTTGCGGACCCGCTTTCCTTCAGGCTTCGCCGCGGCGTCCAATCGCTTCCGCAAGCGATTTGAACGCCTCGTTCACGCCGGAGCCGGTCTTGGCGGACGAGAAGTAGTGTGGCGCCGTGTGGATGGAGCTCATGCGCGCCAATTCCTCTTGGCTCACGACGAGCCGTTCCGTGAGGTCCATCTTGTTCCCCAGGAACACGATCGGGACGTTGCCGACCTGTTTGCGGATCATCTGAACCCAGTTGTTCAGGTCGTAGAAGGTATCTTTGCGGGTCATGTCGCAGACCGCGATCACGCCGTGGGAGCCCTCGAAGTAAGCGTCCCGGAGCAGAGCCCGGAACCCCTTTTCTCCCATGATGTCCCACACCATCATGTCGAGCGACGCCGGTGCGCCGCGCCACCTCACGTCGACCGTCTTCTTCGTGACCTTCGTGCCGACCGTCGCGATGTATCGGTCATCGAATTCGTCTTGCACGAACCGTTTGATCAGGGAGGTCTTCCCGACCGCCACGTCGCCGACCAGGCACACCTTCGCTTTGAGGTGCTTTTGCCCGGCAACGGCGGGCGTTGCCATCATGCGCCACCCATCGAGCAGGGTCTTATGTACCGTGAGGACGCGAGTATCGCCCCTGATAAGTATTACCGGTCGCGGCCAACCGGCGGGTTAACGACCGGACACCCGTCGATATTTTCGTTGGAAGCGCCTCCATCGCCTCCAGATTGGGAATGAAAGCCCCGCGCCGGCAAGAAGACCCATTGCCTGGGCGGGAAGCAACGCGACGCCCAAGAGATGGGTCAAGGCCAGGCTTACAAGGAGCCACGTGACAATGGTGACGGAGGCTGCGGCGACCCCAAGCGGATCTCCTCCCAGATAGCCGACCGAGTCCCCACCTCCTGCCTTACGCTCCGCGGATTGGCAACTGCGATGGATGCTCAGCCCTATATCATCTCCTGGACGGCCCGGTTAACGGCGACCAGTCGCCCAGACTGCCCCTGATAATTCTTATTCTTCAGGGAGCACCTTTCTCGCGTACCGCTCCTTCGCGACGCGCTCCGCGAGCGACTGGAACGCCGTTTCGACGTTGACGCCGGCCTTCGCGGAGGTGAAGTGGAACGGGCTGTCGTATGCGCGTGCCGCTTGGACCATCTCGTCCTCGCTGATTTGCAATTGATCGCGAAGATCGATCTTGTTGCCTAGGAACTCGATCGGGATTTTCCCGGTGACGCTGTACACGCCTTCGATCCAGTCGTCGAGGTCATCGAGGGTCTTCTTCCGCGTGACGTCGCAGACCGCGAGGATGCCGCGGGCCCCGTAGAAGTAGGCTTCCTTCAGCAGCTCGCGGAAGCCTTTCTGGCCCATGATGTCCCAGATCGTCATGTCGATCTTGAGTTCCCCGGAGCCGTCGGGGGACCGCGAGGTGAGTTCCTTCTTCGAGACCTTCGTGCCCAGCGTCTGGATGTACTTGTCGTCAAAATTCTCCAAGACGAATCGGCGGATGAGGGACGTCTTGCCAACGGCCGCCTCACCCACGAGGCAGACTTTCACTTTCATCCGCTTGACTTCCATGGAGAACCGCCCAACGACGCGGCATAGCCTGCGTGGCCCGCTTAAACGTTATGGGAGTGTTATCACCGACGATACAGGGGAAATCGCGCGAGCGTTGCGTTCGTCTCGATGGCCCGATGGGGTCGGCGGAAAGGCGAACCATTTTGTATGTTCGTCGAGTATCTGGCGGCGAAGGCGCGGCCATGTGTGACGAATACTACGATGCGCGCATGAAAGCGTTTTGGCGGGCGCTCGCAGACGCGGACGAACTCAAGAACGAGGAGAAAGAGGACGAACCGATCGTCAAGCCGATCGCGATCGAGCCGCTCGAGCCTTTCAAGGCGAAACCGCGGGCGCTTGTTCGCTAAACTCAATCGCGCGTAGCGCCCCGGCAAGTCCACAATGTGGCGGAGCCTCATTTCTCCGGTTCTGTAGCGTTTACGTTGGTACCTAACGCGACTCCACTCCGCTCGGCTCGTCCCGTGCGCCTCCTCCTTCTCGGAGGAGGTCGTAGAGG
>VBME01000098.1 GCA_005878995.1 Methanobacteriota archaeon
GTCGGGCACGAGCCCGCCGGCGTCCATGTACGCCTTCGCCTTCTTCCCGAGTTCCGATCGCGCCGTGACGTTGTGCCGCAAGATGTCGCCCGTCGAGACGTGGGGCACGCCAAGGTACGCCGCGAGTTTCGTGGCCTGGGTTCCCTTGCCGGCTCCGGGTGGGCCGAGGAGGACGAGCCGCATGAGGATGGCGGAGAACGGAATGCGCGGTCAAAAAGACTTTGGTCTGACGTCCGGATTCAAAGCGGGCTCTTCGTCCGCGATGGCTCGGCCGCTCGACGGCGGCACACGGCCGCCACCTCGACCTCACCCAGCTCGTCGTAGATCGTCGCGGCAAGTTCCCAGAGCCCGGGGAACCGCTCGTCGACGTCGGCAATCCAGTCGAGACGCTTCAGCGCCTTCTCGAATTTGCCGCGATCCGCGAGATCCTTCGCCTCTTTGAGCAACGCTTCGGGGGGCGGTCGGAACCGCGGGAACCGCGATGCGGCCCGTTCGACCAGACTCGGGCCGCGTTCCTCGTCCTCCGGCGGGGCCGCCTCCTCGGATTTCGCCTGTCCCCGGGCCGACCGCACCGCGGCCTCGTCCTCGAGCTCCTCGAGCATGGACGTCAAGAGTTCCCGCATGTAGTTCTCGTCCGGGGCCGCCGGGGTTGCCGAGGGTGCGATAGGTTGCGCCTTTCGCGTCGAGATCGCCGGCTCTTCGGGCATCTGTTCCACGAGCGTTTGCAGCTCCTGGAGCGCCCGGGTGACGGCGCGCGGTGCGACGGCGCCCTCCTGAGCCCGTGCGCGCAACGAGCGAAGTTCCGACTCGAGGAACCCCTCCGTGGGCTCGGCTCCCGTCCGAAGCAGCTCGAGGTGATCGAGCAGGACCATGGCGAGGAGCGTCGCGAGGACGACGAACCGAGTGAGGTTGACCGTATCGAGGGTTCCGGGGGACGCACGAAGGGCGAGGATCAGGCTCGCGACAATCGAGGCGCTGAGGGCAAAGGACCACCGTCGATGACTCCGGTCGACGGAATAATGCAGCGCCGCGTTCGCGCCCGTTGCGAGGGTCGAGAGGAGGGCGAGCTGGATGTCGGGCAGGTTCAGCGCACCGAACGGCGTCAGGTCGAACGGCCACCTTTCCCCCGGGTCCGTCGCGTTGAAGATCACGAGGACGAACTTCGTCGCGACGTACATCGCGAGGAAGAGGCTCAGACCGAGGGCGAGGTAGCGGGCGCGGAAGATTTCGGCCAGGGAGCCGCGGAGGTCCGCATCCCGGACGTTGGCATACCTACTCTCCACGCCGATCCCTCCGAATCCGAAGACGGACGATTACCGCCGTGGCCGCCAGTGCGAAGGCGGCGACGAGCAGGGCGGGAATCTGGGGCAGGCCGCCGAAGAAGCCCGCGCTGTACTGGACCTCCGCGAACGCTTCGAGGCCTCCGAGGTCCGTCGCAGTCACGCTGACCCACGCCCCCTTGACGGGGCTGAGGACGAACGTCACCCGCATCTCCGTCCGCTCCTCGACCGTCACGGGCTGCGAGTTGACCGTTGCCTGCGACAGGGTCCACACAAGGTACGACCCGACGGGTTCCGTGAACCGGGGTTGCCGCGTCAGCGTCACGTTGTCCGGATACTGCTGGAAGACGACGTCGGCCACCGCGGCCTGGAGGCTGTCCAGGACCTCGACCCGCACACGGAAGATGTCCGACCACGAGTTGTAGTCCGACACGACGACATCGATGTAGTTGAGGCCGTCCTCCGTGCGAATACTGAGGCCGCTGAACTGCGGAGCGACGTTGATGACCGTGATCCCGGAGCCGTCGGCCCGGGCCGGAGCGGCGCTCGCGCTGAGCAAGACGAGGAGTAAGACCGAAACCGATAGGACGAGGCTACGGGCGGGCGCCTTTCGCTGGCGTGGTCCCTCGTTGGCCCTGTCCCGCTCCTTTCGAGCGCGCGTTCCCTTTGCCTCCCTTGTAATGCCGCCGATTCCGGTTCCGCGCACGTTCCTGCCTCCGCGCGTGGTACCCTTTCTTCACCGATTTCTCCATGGCTGCATTCCGGAGTTTCTTCCGGTGGCGAACCGTGTTGAGCGAGATGAGCCCGAAGACGCTCGCCGCGAGCGCGGCCCCCGCTATCCAGAGGACCGTGGCGGTCGCGGCGCCGCTCGTGTCCGGACCCCCGATTACCGCGACCTGGGTCGTGAACACTTCCGTGTCGCCCGTGCCCAGGAGATGAATCGTGAACGTGACGCTTCCCGCCCCCGCGTTCGGCACCTCGATTTGGACGGTCAGAGGGAGCTCCGCGGTTGGCGCCAACGTCAAGGGCGCGGGGAACGCGAGCGCTTGGGTGCCCGAGAAGACGCCCTTCAGACGGACTCCCGTTGCGGCGACGTCCAGGGTCACGTTTTGGGCGCCGGTCAGGTACACCTGCCACGTCGTCAGGCTCGCGTACGTCGCCTTGACGGTCGCCAAGGTCTGGAAGACCACGTTGCCAATCGTCTGGATTGCGTAGCCGGAGTGGCCGACTTCCACCGTGATGGCAAAGGGTTGCTGAACGACGGCCACGATTCGCGACGCGCCCGCCGACGGGACCACGTAGAGAGGTGTGACGTTCGTCCGAGCGGTTACCGTGATCACTTGCGGCGGCAAGGGTCCGAGGCTCAGGGCGAGGAAGTACCTCGCATCGCTTCCGAGGTGGGCCACATTCGACGGGTTCACGACGGAGAAAGCGCTCTGGAGGGTGTCGAAGCTGACCAACATTCCGAGGGGGACGTTCCCCTGGTTAATCGTGCGTACGTACACATTTCCGGTCTGGGAACTCGCTTGAGCGCTGGTGAACGGATCCACGCGGAACGTGAAGTCGGGCGTGGAGAGGCCGTAGCTCACCTGGGCGCCTTGGACCTCGATCGTCTCGCTCGCGGCAGTGGTGCCTCCCACCGACGCGGTCAGAGTCCAAATCCCCACGGTCGCATCCGCATCGACTCCGACGACGAATACGACGAGCGAGCCGCTCCCGTACGACAGGTCTGCGCGGATGAACGCATTGTATAGCGAATCGGTCCACGACCCGGTCACGGGGTTGAAGTCCCATGCGTACGTGTTCGCGGGTCCGATGGGGGTTCCGCCAGGGAGGAGGGCTTGCAGTGTCACGTTCTGGGCGGGTGCAGCCGTCAGGTTCACGTCGATCTCGTGCCAGATCCCAGCGACCAGAATCGGGGTCGTGCCGTCGAACTGGGGCGCCTCTCCGACCATGTGGAGGCTCAAGTCGGGGGCGGCGGCCCGCACCTCCGGCGGGCCCAGGACCATCGTCACTATTGCAATCAATAATAGGAAGACGACTGGTCCGAGCACCCCGTTCCGGTCCGGGATCCGAGCCATCCGCGCCCTCTTCGGACTGAGACGTCCGCCCTTACGGGAGCGGCGTCTTCTGCTGGACCGTGAAGACGACGGTGCCTTGGTACGTTCCCGCGGACGTGCCGAGCGGCACGGCGATGTTGAAGGTCACGCTTACCGTGCCCGAGTCGGCGCTCGCGTCCATCGTGTGGTACGTGGGCGTTACGCTCCCCAGCACGTAGACCTTGTTCCCGCTGCCCGTGCCCGTGAACGTCCCGTCCCCACCCATGTCCCCCGTCTGCCGAATTAGCACATTGCCGGAAACCGGGATCGTCTTCGTCGCGTCGCCTTGCTTGATCAAGTCCGTGCTGAAGTACGCGTACAGCTGGAACTCGAAGTTCGATATTCGGGTGATGGTTACGGCGTTCGTGTTCGAGTTTCCGCCGGGCGCGATAGTCGTGGTCGCAGTCCACGGTCCTGTGAACGTCACACTCGTGTATGTCGCGACGCCGAATTCGAAGTAGTCGTTCGTGCCGGTTTGCTGGTGCTGGAAGACGTCGTTTGACGAGATGTCGGTCGCCTCAATCTCGGCGTTCCACGAGTTCGCGTTGTTGTACTGCGTCGTGCTGAGAGACGTCGGCGTCTTCGCGGCCCGCATCTGGGCGTGGTCTTGGAAGGCGAGGACAAAGTCGTAGGTCTGGCCGGCGACGACTGCCGTAACCGAGCTGGAGCCTTGCACATATTGAATGTTCCCGTCGACGGCACTGAAGTCCGTTACGGCGGGTGCGCTCGCGCTGCTGTAGGTCGCCGCGAGACTCGCTTTGTAGTTTGCTCCGGTCGTCTGGCCCGCATAGTCTGTCACGTCGTTACCGCCGTCGTGCCAGATCCGTGCGTAAACGTGGGTGATGTCCGCCCAACCGTTCGGGGCGTTCACCCGGAAGTTGAAGGTGTAGGTGGTGAGGACCACGATTTGCGTGCCGATGATCGTCGCCGGGCTCCCGCTTGTGTCCTTCATGTCGAAGTTGGTGATTTGCGGCGCGTTCGCGGTGACCGTCGCGCCGACGGAGCCGCTTTGGGACGAGCTGTCTCCCGCCAGCGCTTGGCCAAGGCTCATGACCATCGCAAAGAATACGAATCCAGCCACGAGGGAGCGGCGGAGCGGCACGCTGACGAAGTCGCTCATGCACGGCGATGTTCGGAGGACCGTACTTAAGCCCCGCGCGACGGAAATCAGCCCTGATTCCAACTCGACGGGCAGCGGCGAGCCCTTGGCCCGTCACCCGCTCGGTCGGACCTCTCGGAAGACCGTGAAGAAGAGGGAAACCGAGGCGACGTAGAACGCCGTCGCGAGGAAGATCGGCAGGTCGTAGTAGCCCGCGGCCATCAGGATTCCGCCGAGGACCGTCGTCACGCTGTTCGGGAGGCGCCAGATAATCGAGTTCACGGCGCTCGCGAGCCCTCGCTGCTCCGGTTCAATGATCCCCATGAGGAAGGAGTCGCCGATCGGCGCGGACATGTTCATGAGCGCCGCGCGGACGAGGTACAGGCCGCCCGCGAGGACCGCGTTCGTCGTGAAGGCGAGGCTCAGCATGAAGGCGGTCGACAGGCCTTGCGCCATCACGATCGCGCGGACGGGACCGTACCGCTTCGCGAGCGGCGGGCTGCCGATCGCCGCGATCCCGATCGTCACGTTCGCGAGGGCGAGGAGGGGGCCGCTCCACGTGTCCTGGACGGCGAACTTGAGCAACATCCACGTCGCCACGAGCGGGATGAAGAACCCGGCCCCAAGGCCGATGAGTCCGTTGATGCCGGAGAACTTCAAGAGGGGCCGCCAGTCCATCGTCCTTGGCCGCGCCTCGCGAGGGCGCACGGATTCCCGGTAGCCGCGCAGGAGAAGGTAGAAGGCAATCGGCATGAGGAACCCGAACGCGTCCGTGACGACGAGGGCGCCGATGTGAATCGTGTGGCTGTCGATCCCGGTCGCGGCCTGGAGGGCGGGAAACGCCAGAGGCAGAGCGAAGCCCGCGCCCCCCGCGACGTTGTTCAGGATGAACGACAGCGAGAACGCGGCGTTCCGTTGCTCGACCGTCGTCTGATCCGCGATGATCGCGTTCCACGTGGACAGGAACGCGCCTTCCCCGATCCCCGCGACGACCGCCGCGGGGACGAGCCACCAGAGGTCCGTCGTGAAGGCGAACACGAGCACCGACGGAGGCAGGATCACGGACGCGATCAGGAGGAGCCCCTTCCGACCGCGACGGTCCGAGTAGATCCCGAGGGGGATCGCGCTCAGGACGATCGACACACCCTGGGCGCCGAAGAGGAGGCCAACGACCTCGGCCCCGACGCCGACTTGCGGGAGGTAGGCGCCGATGAAGACGTAGAGGTAGCCGAAGCCCACCCCGCCGAGGACGTTCGCGAGGACAATCCGGCGGACCTTCCGGGGGATCTCGGAGAACCCGATCCGGCGGCGGGAGGAGGGCGGCTCCGTCCCCGCAGGCTCCATGGTCCTCCCTCGCTTCCGAGAAGCCGGGCCATCCGACCTCGCGACTTCTAGTTTCCGGTCGATAAAGTCGATGGATCGGTCCGGCCGGACAGGCGGGAGTCCGAACCTCCATAGCTCGGGAACGTTTTCGCGGCTTACTCAGGAGGTCCGCAGGTGAAGATCGGAATCGTCGGGGCCGGGCACATCGGCGGGACGGCGGCGAGGTTGTTCGCGCGGGCAGGACACCCGGTCGCCGTGAGCAATTCCCGCGGGCCCGCGTCATTGGCCCCGCTGGTCGCCTCGATTGGCTCGAACGCGAAAGCCGCGACGTCCCAGGACGCGGTCAAGTTCGGCGATGCGGTCCTACTTGCCCTCCCGTACCGCAAGATGGACCAGCTCCCGGCCGTGGCCCTCTTCGCGGGGAAGATCGTAATCGATGCGATGAATCCGTACTCCGGCGTGGGTCGGGTCATGGACCTCGGCGACAGCACGTCGAGCGAGGAGGTCGCGAAGCGGCTCCCCGGCGCGCGGCTCGTGAAGGCCTTCAACACGATGGGATGGAACACGTTGGCGAGCGGTTCCCGGCCGGGCTACGAAGACCGGCTCGTCGTGTTTATCGCGGGCGACGATGCCGCCGCGAAGTCGACCGTGGCGAAGTTGATCGACGACATCGGGTTCGCGTCGATCGACACGGGCTCGCTCCGAGACGGAGGACGCCGCCAGCAGCCGGGCTCGCCCATCTACGGTCGGCCCATGACCGTGCGCGAGGCGAAGAAAGTCCTGGGATGAACGGTCACGGAAGGTCCGGCGAGGTCGTCACGGCCTCTGCAAACAGCACGCCTCGGACCGCCTTGAGCCGGTCGGTCAGCTTCGCAATCTCCCCAGGGCTTCCCTCCATGATGACGACTTCGAGGCACGTTTCCTCGCCGAGGTGCGCGTGCGCACTCGCTCGGATCGAGCGGAGGAACGCGTGCTGGCCGTGCAGGATGCGGTGCGTGACCATTCCGACGTCATGGCGATACAGGAAGGTGATCGTGC
>VBME01000099.1 GCA_005878995.1 Methanobacteriota archaeon
GATCCCGGCTTCCTCGGCCACACGTTGAGCGAGGCCCACGCGGCCCGCGTCGCAAGTCGCTACCTGACGCCGTCGGAGAACGCTTGGCTCCTGTGGAAGCTGTACCGAACCCTCACGACGAAGTTCGGCTACCCCGAATTCCTGCGGCTCGGCGAGCCGGAGCCGACGGACCATCGTTCGGTCCTCGCGGCGCTCGAGTCGAGCTTGCGGTACAAGTCGCCGCCGGCGGAGGAGACGGTCCGTCGGTCCCTCGAGGCCGGCGTCCCTCTGGACGAGATCCTCGCGGCGGTCGTGGATTTCTACGGACAGTGGACGGTCGGCGAGAAGGAGCACACGATTAGCTATCTGAATGCCGTCTTGCAGACGGCGAAGTTCCTCGGGAAAGATGAGGCGCTGCTCCCGCTTGCAATCGGCCTGAGCAAGCTGCCGTTCTGACCCGTGGGACTAGCCGGTTTCGGGGATTGGCGGGCGGACGGGACGCTGCTCACGACCCGCCTCCGTGGCGGCCGCTCGTTCCAAGAACTGTTCCCTCTCGGTGGATCCCTCCATCGCGGCCGTGGACGTTTCGCCGCCCGAGACGACCTGCACGATCTCGTCGAAGTATGCCGTGCCCACAAACGTCTGGTGCTCGGCCGCGCGGTAGCCCTCCGCCTTCGCGGCGAATTCTTCCTGCTGGAGTTCCGTGTACGCGGTCATCCCTCGCGCCTTGTAGCCCGTCGCGAGCTCGAACATGGACAGGTTTAGACTGTGGAATCCCGCGAGCGTCACGAACTGGAACTTGTACCCCATGTCCGCCAATTCCCGCTGGAAGCGCGCGATCGTGCCCGCGTCGAGTTTCTTCCGCCAGTTGAACGACGAGGAGCAGTTGTACGCCAGCATCTTGCCGGGGAACCGGTCGTGGATCGCGTCCGCAAATGCACGTGCCTCTTCCAGGTCCGGTCCGGACGTCTCGCACCACAGCAGATCCGCATAGGGGGCGTAGGCACAGCCTCGCGCAATCGAGGCCTCGAGGCCACCCCGGAATGGGTGGAATCCCTCTGGCGTCCGCTCCCCGTCCAAGATGAACGGCCGATCCCTAGAATCCACATCCGAGGTGATCAACCGCGCGGAATTCGCGTCCGTTCGCGCGATTAAAACGGTGGGCACGCCGCAAAGATCGGCGGCGAGCCGCGCCGCGACAAGCTTCTGCAAGAAAACGCCGGTCGGTACGAGGACCTTACCGCCGAGGTGGCCGCACTTTTTCGCGCTCGCGAGCTGGTCTTCGAAGTGCACGCCCGCGGCGCCCGCCTCGATCATCGCCTTCATCAGTTCGAAGGCATTCAGCGGCCCGCCAAAGCCAGCCTCCGCGTCGGCGACAATCGGTGCGAACCAATAGGTGCTCCCATCGCCCGTCATCGTGTGCTTCTCGTCCTCCCGCTTGAACGCATTGTTGACTCGGCGGACGAGATTCGGAACACTGTCGGCCGGGTAGAGGCTCTGGTCCGGGTACGTCTGGCCCGCGTCATTGCCGTCGGCCGCGACCTGCCACCCGCTCATGTAGATCGCCGGCAGGCCGGCTTGGACCTGTTGGACGGCCTGGTTCCCGGTGAGCGCGCCGAGGGCGGGGACGAAAGGTTCGGAGCGCAGCAGGCACCAGAATCGCTCCGCACCGAGCCGTGCGAGGGTGTGCTCGATGTGGACGGATCCGCGAAGCCGGGTGACGTCTTCGCCTCGGAATGGCCGGACGATGCCCGCCCAGCGCTCATCTGCCCTCCAACGAGCCTCCAGCGACTGCGGGTCCATCATCCTGTGAGGGAGTCCCCCGCTCTACTTAGCGGCTATCGTTCACGTTGAACGGGCCAATCGCAAGCGAGCGGAATTCATTCACCGCGCATCCGTGGGCCGTGCGCTTTTCGGTCCGGTGACTCGCGGCCGCATCACTTCGAAGACGTCTTGCGCGTGGCAGTAGCGCCTCCCGCCCAGACGACCAATCGCATGGACCTCTCGGACGTCCACCAAGCCTTCGGTGACCACGTCATCGCGAACATGGAGTCGAACCACCCGCCCGAAGAACACGATGTTGTCCGCGACCCGGATGGCCCGAATGAGGCGGCATTCGAAATTCAAGGGCGACTCCCCGATCCGAGGCACCTGCACGGCCTCCGCGGGGGCCCTCGTGAGGCCCGCCTCGTCGAACTCGCTGACGGATGCCGCATAGTCCCCCGAGGCTTGGTTCATCTTTCGGCGATTCCCTCCGTAACCAGGTTGACGACGAACACGCGGGTATCCAAGATGTTCCGAGCGCTGTCTTTCGGTTGGCCATCCCGCTCTCCGATCGAGACTGCGAGCACCATCGGGTCGCGCGAGACCCCCATGCTGTACGAGAACGGCGCGCAGTTGTCGACGCCCGCGAGGCCCCGGGTCGAGACGAAGGCGATGGGCCGCGGGACGAAGGCGGAAATCATCAGGCGGTAGGAGTCTCTCTCGCGGATAGGGACGCCGGGTCGACGCTCATGAAACGATCTCCTCCATGGGCAACGTTGACAGGCGAATAACAATTCCGTGGTGCGACCCGCTTGTTTAAGTCCTCGCGCGCTTACATTTCCTAGACCATGAAAAGTCCGCCCTACATCCTCTTGTACGACCGCGATTGCGGCATTTGCAGTGCGGTCTCGCGGTGGATCCGGACCCTCGATTGGCGCGGGCGGATTCGGCTCCAGTCGATTCAATCGTCTCGCAATATCCTCGTCGGGATTCCCGAGGACCGGATGCTGGATGCCCTGCACGTCGTGTCCCCGGATGGCCACGTCACGACGGGTGGCGATGCCGTTCCGACCCTGATCGGTGCGTTTCCGATCGGGGCGGGCGTTGAGCGGGTCCTCCGGGGCTCGACCGTGCTCATGGGCGTCGTCCACCGGTTCTATGGCTTCGTCACGCGGTTCCGCGATCGCCTCGTTTGCCGCCTGGAGCCCTCGGGGACGTCGGCGGGTTCGGTCCTGTGACGAGGGAGCGGAGCGTCTTCAGGTTCTTCTTGTACCCGGCGTCGCGGCCCGGGAATTCGAGGCAGCCCGGAACCTCGCGGAACGGCTCCTCGTTCACCAGGAACCCGAACGGCTCCTTCCCGAGTTTCCCCTTCCCGATGTCCTCGTGTCGATCGAGGTTCGATCCCAGATCGCCGACCGAGTCGTTCAGGTGAAACGCGCGGATTCGTCCCAGGCCGACCGTCTCGCCGATCGTGCGGAGGAGTGCGTCGTAGCCCTCCCGCGTTCGGAAGTCGTAGCCCGCGGCAAAGGTGTGGCACGTGTCGATGCAGACTCCAAGGCGGTCCGCGTGGGCGCACCCCTTGATGATCTCGGCGAGCTGCTCGAACCGGGAGCCGATCACGGTCCCCTGTCCCGCCGTGTTCTCGAGGACCGCGAAGACGTCGGGCGCGTTCGCATGGTCGAAGGACCAGTCGAGGCTCTCGGCCGTTGTCCGGATCGAAGAGGCCTCCCCTTTCCCTCCGTGGCTGGCCGGATGAAAGATCACATCGCGGACTCCGAGGGCTTGTGCCCGGTCGAGTTCCTCGACGAACGCGTCGCGGCTGTACTTGATCGTGTTGTCGTCCGCGCCGCCGAGGTTGATCAGGTAGTTCGCGTGGATCACCGCGCGGACGATCCCATTTTTCTGGAGGTTCTCCCGGAACCCCTGCGTCTCCTCCATCGTCAGCGGCTTCGTCCGTCGAAGCATCCGCGGGCTGCGGGAGAAAATCTGAATCGCCTCGGCTCCGACCGCCTTGCCGCGTTCCGGCGCGAGCGCGATGTTCTCCGCGATCGAGACGTGCGCACCGAGGTACATGACTCCCCCGTTCGCGGAATCACCTTCGCGCGGATGAGCCTACCGATTTGGGCGCGATTCGGGCGAAGGGATTTGAAGCGCCGTCCAGTGGATGGGGTTGGAGGTCGGAGGTGCCCCTCATGTCGAAGGTCGAGTCGCGGTTCACGGGCATGATTCCCCTCCTCGCGCGCATTCTCTCGATGACGGCCGACGGCCGGCTCCGCCCGATGGTCGGGCTCGACATGGGCTACGCGTTCCGGCGGCCTCGCCGCGCTTAGACGCCTCATGGCTTGACCGCGAGGATTCACTCGGTCGTGTATGGAGACGCGATCCGCCTCGCCTTCACGATGAGATACGAGAGGGTGAGATGCTTGTCTCCGCGCGCGAATGCCGCATCGAGCTCGTCCCACCGTCCGTCCTCGACCCATTTGCGGACGGTCGCGCTGCGCAGGAAGAGGGCGACCTCGCCGAAGTCCTCGAACGTCGCGATCGTCGTGTCGACGCCGGTGAACTCGACCGCGAACCGATGCTCCTCCAGGAGGTTCGCCATCGCGTCTTCGAAGAACGCCCATCCGGAACCCCGACGCGTTTCCCGCCAGTGGTCGCCGTGATGGCAACAGAAAATGAAGGCCCCACCGGGCCGGAGGGTGCGGGACGCGTGAGAAACGATCTCCGCGGACATGCAGAGGTTGCTGACGACCACGTCGATCGGATCGCGGGTGAACTCGTCGTACGGCGTCTTCTCGACGTCGCCCCATACGAACTCGGCCCGGCGGACATCTCGAATCCCCGCGTAGGCGCGGGCATGAGCGAGCCGATTTCGGTCCAGGTCCACGCCGACCACTCGCGCGCCGAGACGAGCGGCTTCGAAAGCGAGTCGGCCCTCCCCCGTTCCGAGGTCGAGCACGAGTTTCCCGCGAAGATCTTCGCGGCGGAGTTGGTCAAGGAACATCGGACGCAGCGCGTCGATTTCCGCGGCCGCTTGTCGCCACGCGAGGGTGCGGCTCAGGCGGACGACATCCGGCACACTGTCCTCGCGGCCTCATCCGGCGGACGAGATAAGAGGCCACCGGTGCAGCCGGGCAAAGCCCACACGCTTATACCCCGCGGGACCATCGCAGGTTCCGATCGACGATGGACGTGCAGGCCCACGGGCTCTTCATCGGAGGGCGGACGGTCCCGTCGGCTTCTGAATCGATGACGGAGATCCTCGATCCGGCGACGAACCACGCGCTCGCGCGGGTCGCGGCCGGCACGAAGGACGACGTGAACGCCGCGGTCGAGGCCGCGCGCAACGCGTTCGATTCTCCGGAGTGGCGGGACCTGGATCCGAGCAAACGCGGGCGGCTGCTATGGCTCCTCGGACAGCAAGTGCGCGATCATTTCGAGGAGCTCTCGCGGCTCGAGGCCGCGAACGTCGGAAAGCCGCTCCGCGAGGCGAAAGGCGACCTCGCGTACGTGTACAAGCTGTTCGAATATTATGCAGGTCTTGCAGATAAAATTCAGGGCGAGACGATTCCGGTGCCGGGCGCGCGGTTCGACTACACGCTGCGCGAGCCGCTCGGTGTGACCGCGCACATCGCGCCGTGGAACTATCCGCTGCTCCTCGCTTCGCGCGGGATCGCGCCGGCCCTCGCGGCGGGCAACACGGTCGTCCTGAAGCCCGCCACGCTCACGCCCCTCACCGCGCTGAAACTCGGGGAGCTCGCGACCGCCGCCGGTTTCCCGGCCGGTGTCGTCAACGTGATCACGGGTCCCGGCCGCGAGGTCGGCAATGCGCTCGCCCACCACCCCAACGTCGACTCCGTCACCTTCACCGGTTCGACGGAGACCGGAAAACAACTTCTCAAGATCGTCGCGGACCGGGTCGTCCCGACGACCCTCGAACTCGGAGGGAAGAATCCACAAGTCATCCTCGCAGACGCAAAGCTCGACCGCGCGGTGAAAGGGGCGCTCTGGGGCGCGTTCCAGAACGCCGGCCAGATGTGCTGGGCCGGATCGAAGCTCTTCGTCCATGACTCGATTGCGTCGGCGTTCCTGGCGAAGCTCAAGGAGCAGACGGAGAAGCTGCGGCTGGGCCCGCCGCTGAAAGACGACGTCCAGATGGGCCCCCTGGTCTCTCGGGACCATGCGGCGAACGTCGTGAAGGCGATCGAGGAAGGCGTCGCGAAGGGCTCGAAGGTGCTCGCAGGAGGCGGTCGCGCCGATTCCCCCGATCTCAGGGACGGAAATTTCGTCCGGCCCACGGTGTTCGAGGATCCGCCGCCGGGCACACGCGTGGCGCGGGAGGAGGTCTTCGGTCCCGTCGTCGCGGCATGGCACTTCTCCGACCTCGACGAGGCGATCCGGAACGCGAACGACACGCCGTACGGTCTCGCGGCGGGCGTCTGGACCCAAGATGTCGCGAAAGCGCACACGGTCGCGCGCCGGTTGAAGGCGGGGATGGTCTCGATTAACGAGTTCCCGGTCACCTTCCCGCAAACGCCGTTCCTCGGGTGGAAGCAATCCGGCCTCGGGCAAGAGCAAGGGGTCGACGCGGTGCTGTTCTACACCCACGTAAAGAACGTCCTCGTGAACCTCGAGTGAGCGCATGATTTACGTCGCACCGAGCGCGGTCCTCGTCGGAGACGTGACGATCGAGGACGGGGCGAGCGTCTGGCACGGAGCCGTTCTGCGCGCCGATTTCGACGAGGTCGTTGTCGGCCGAGATTCGAACCTTCAGGACAACGTCGTCGTGCACGTGGACCGCGGCATGCCGGCGCGAATCGGCGCGAAGGTCACGGT